>CALJUK010001025.1 GCA_937975745.1 uncultured Planctomycetaceae bacterium
TCAGCCGAGCCAGCCTCAATCGACCGTCAATCACGGGCACGCTGACCCAGTCGTCACCAATCAGCGGGCGGGCGTATCGCAGGAAGTCGTCCGTGACGTCGGTTCCGTCGGCCGAAATCCATTCGTCGGGGAAATGCCGCTCACTGTTGGCAACTTCAGCCAGCGGCGCCTTATCGTATTTCACCGTGTAGTTTTCGCGATCTGTCCGCAGGATGCTGGCCATATAGCCGTGTTCGCCAGCGGCGCCCAGCAGGGCGGCCTTCTGGCCGACGAAGTAGGCTTCCTGCAAATCGACCACAGACGCGTGGATCATGTTGTGTCGCTGATCGGTCCCCGGGACGTTGCAGCGAGCAGAACCCTTGACCGCCAGACCCTTCTCGTTGAGATAGTTCGTGACCATCTGCGCGACTGTCATCTGCGACGAACTGAACTGCACGTGGCCGAACGAGTCACGCAACTCGCCGATATCGCCGACCGACAATCCTTCGCTGACGACCACGATGCAGCGACCGCGGCGTTTGAGCGCTTCGTTGACGTTGTGATGAATCTGTTCGAGTGACGTCTTCCGCTCGGCCAGGTAAATCTGCAGTGGAAGTTCACGACCGGGATCGGCCAGCCGGGCAGCCGCCGGGATGTAGCCGATGCGGCGACCCATCGCTTGCAGCACCAGGACCGGGTCAGCAGGGCAGCTTCCCGCGTTCTCTTCGTTGGCAAACTGCACGTAGTTGGACCAGTAGCGGGACGTGCTGTCATAGCCGGGCGTGTGGTCAATCAACTGAAACTCGCTGTCCCCAACGTCGTTGTCGATCGTCTTGGGGCCACCGATTCCGCATACGTCCAGACCGCGCTCTCGCGCGAGTTCGGCTACTTTGTGGGCGGTGTCCATCGAGTCGTTGCCGCCGATATACACAAAGTACCCGATATTGTGGGCCTTGAAGACTTCCATGACCCGGTCGAAGTCTTCGTTCTGATGGGGCTTCAGCTTGTAGCGGCAGGTGCCAATCGAGCCGGCGGCGGGCGTTGTCCGCAGCAGGGCGATTTCGTTCGGATCCTGGTTGGTGAGGTCGAGCAGCTCTTCCTTCAGAACACCTTCAATCCCGTGCCAGCCGCCGTAAACTGTGCCGATTTCCGACAGTTCGCGGGCCGTCTCGACAATGCCACGGAGCGTGTTATTGATCACCGGTGACGGACCACCGGACTGCGCGACGATCATGTTCTTCGGACTCGCCACAAAACGCTCCTCTTTTGCGAATGCTTTGCCGGCGGAGGTGACATCGGCCCTTCGGTTCATCGAACCGTCGGACTGAACGGCCAGACAGAATTCCACCACCGTTTCACTGGAAAACGGGGCCATGATACAGCCTGTCGGCCGGCAATTCAAAAGCACCGGGGAAAGTCGATCGATCCTATCGGGCGGCCTCAAATGGCCAAAATCTCTGCCGGAAACGGCTTCAGCGACCCGGTTTGAGCGTGATGACAGAGTCGCGGATTGAGTAATCGACCCGCTGACCGACAAACATCGCGTCCAGAAGCTCCTCGATTGGTGCCTCGTCGAGGTCGAGATTGACCCGCCTCTCCAGGTCGATTCGCGACTGTTTGAGGGCCGTGGCATCGTATTCGATGCCGATGTCTGATTCCTTCAGTCGCCGTAGCAGGTCCAAAATTCGGGCGTTCTGTGCCCGTAGCGTGAAGCGGCGGCGTTCGAGGCCGCTGCCGGTTGGTCGGTTGGAACGGCTGGCTTTTTTCGGGTGCAGAAGGCGATCGACTTCTTCCTGCTCTTCTTGCGTGCCGACAACTGTCAGCTGCTTCTTGTCTTGATCGAAAGTGAATGTCGCCTCGGGGAGGGCCTCGGTCAGTCGGGATTGCAGCTCTTCCCACGAACTTGAAAGCGTGTACTGGTCGGTCAGCGAAACGCGTTCCGGCAGGGGAACGATTTGCATGCCGGCTCCCTGGCCGACCCAGGAGAATGTCAGATCGAACTGGATCAGCACCAGGCTGACAGCCTCGACGGCGTTCACGCCGGGGAGTTCGCAACCGGCCCACAGGTCGTGGGCGATCAGCTCTCGTCCGGAAATGGGGAGCGAGAACTGCACTGCGATTTGATCCAGAATCTCGTTTGGCGTCGTCAGATCGTCCCACGCGATGGACTGCCGATTGAGGAGTTCCAGACGCCGACGTGCCGGCGCGTCGACTTCATCGGAGGCCAATTCCCGCGACCGCAGCTCGATGACGGTCCGCAACGAATGGGCCGCCGCTTTCGGGCCGAGATAGACGCAATTCGTCAGAACACTGATCCGCGCGGAGACACTTTGGGCAATCTCGGCCAAGACCTGGCGGAGTGGGGCATTCGCAATGGTCAACGAACGGTCACAACTCGGATCGATCCTCCGGTCGAGGACCAACGCGACCTCTTGCGTTTCGGAAACACGGTCGAGAATCCGCCGCAAGCCGACCTGATCCCAGGATCCGCTGATGGGGAGTTCCAGCCGACGTTCAAACTCCCGGCCACTCGCCAGTTCGGCAGCTGGGCCATCAAGGATGGTCCAGCTGCCGGCCAGCAGTACGGTCGTGAGACATACCAACGATCGAGTCGAAAGCCAGTCGGACATGTCGGCGTACTCTACTTCGGTCGGGCGTCGAGTTGGGGTTGGTTCTGGAGTGTCTGCAAAGTCAATGGTATCATGAAATTCGCCGCCGGGGCAGGCGTGCATCGAAGCGGTCCCGATCCAATCCGGCTCAGCTAGGCCCGCTCTCTGTTCTGCGGTCCCAGTTACACTTTCTCAGTTTCACGGAAGCAGACACTCCATGCGTGACGTGACAGCGGTCGGAATCGACCTGGGAACGACCTACTCGTGTATCGCCTATCTGAACGAGCATGGCGAACCGGTGACCATCCCCAACGACGAGGGAGAACTTTCCACGCCGTCCGTCGTGCTGTTTGACGGGTCAGAGGTTGTTGTCGGCACGGAAGCCCTGCGGCATGCGATTGTCGAGCCGGATTACGTGGTTCAGAATTCCAAGCGGTTTATGGGAGACCGGAACAAAGTCTGGAAGATCGACGACAGAACGTTCACCCCGACCGACATTGCGACGTTCATTGTCAAGAAACTGTTGTTCGCCGCTCGGGAAACCTTGGGGCCCATCCACCGGGCGGTGATTACAGTGCCAGCTCAGTTTACCGATGCCCAAAGGCAAGCCACGACCGAAGCGGGTCTGCGGGCCGGACTGGACCAGGTGGACATTATCAACGAACCGATCGCGGCGGCACTCTGCTATGTGCTGGGAAGCGAGGGGTTGTGGTTCAGCGAGCTGGCCGACAAGCAGACCGTTCTGGTCTACGATCTGGGGGGTGGCACGTTCGATCTGTCTCTGGTGAGTTATTCGAAGAATAACGTCGAGGTCATCGCCAGTGGGGGGGAACTCCGGCTGGGAGGAATCGATTGGAATCTCGAGTTGCAGAACGCGATTGCGGACCAGTTCCTGCGGGAGTTTGGCTGCGATCCGGCCGAGAACGCCGAAAGTCTGCAG
>CALJUK010001026.1 GCA_937975745.1 uncultured Planctomycetaceae bacterium
AATCTGACACTCTCTGATGATGCCGCAGTGATGCTCAAGAAAAGAAACGACCTGCTCAAGACGTTCGACACGTTCCGCCGAGATCTGGACCGTAGTGGCACCATGTCGGCACTCGACCGCTTCAACGCCGAGGCGATGGCAATGTTGACCAGTCCACGGACCAGCGAAGCGTTCGATCTGTCGAAAGAACCCGACGCCATTCGAGACAAGTATGGGCGAACAACGGCCGGGCAAAGTCTGCTGCTGGCTCGCCGCCTGGTGGAAGCCGGTGTCCGTGTCGTGCAGATTTCGGCCCATTTCCCGATGAAGAAGGAAAGCGGCCGACTGGGCGCCACAAACTGGGACGACCATTCCGTCAACGCCGATATCTTCAAGGCCTACCGTGATCGGATGCCGTTGTTCGACACCGTGGTGCCGGCCTTCCTGGAAGACCTGTACGGCCGCGGCCTCGACAAAAAGGTGCTGTTTGTCTTCTGCGGCGAGTTTGGCCGGACACCTCTGGTCCGTAACCAGGACAAGACCAAACGCCCCGGTCGCGATCACTGGTGCAACGCGATGAGCATCTTCATGGCAGGGGGAGGCCTGAAGATGGGCCAGGTGATCGGTGCCACCGACCCCAAGGGAAGCCATCCCGTCGAACGGATCATGAACAGCAATTGCCTGCTGGCCACGATCTACCGCAAGTTCGGGATCGATACGGCTCAACACTACTTCGACAACACGGGGCGTCCCATTCCGATCTTGACCGATGGCGAACCGATCGTCGAGCTGTTGTAGAACGTGACTTGACGGCATTCACCTCTGCCAATGTTCATCACGGCCGCATGCCTTGGGAAATCGTCCGTCCGGCTGTTGCGGTGGACGCCGAACCGTTGTTGAAGCTTCACACCGCGATCGCAACAGACCTTGGCCTCTGCCGTGGTGCGTTCCATTCCCCGGGGAGTCCCCATGGCCTATCGGCGTGTTTCCTCGCTTAAGACGGCAGCCGATTTTCGCGAGTATCTGCAGACTGTGGGCGCGGCCATCGAATTCGATGATGTCGTCCAGGCCGGTCCAGATGCTCCACTTGGTCAGCCACTTCGCCACGCGGCGGGGACGATCGGCAACCGCTTCTGCATCCTGCCAATGGAGGGCTGGGACGGCAGTACCGACGGTCGCCCCAGCGAATTGACATTTCGCCGCTGGAAGAACTTCGGTCTGAGCGGGGCCAAACTGATTTGGGGAGGAGAAGCGGTGGCCGTCCATCCTGACGGCCGTGCCAATCCCAACCAACTGTTCATCAACCAGCAGACGCTTCCCGACATCGCCCACCTTCGCGAAGCGTTGGTCACGACCCACTCAACCCACTGCGCAACGACGACTGACCTGCTCGTCGGATTGCAGCTGACACACTCCGGTCGGTTTGCCCGGCCGAACGAGAAAACAAGGCTCGAACCACGCATCGCGTATCGCCATCCTTACCTCGATCCGCGTTGTCATATCACGGATGACGGGCCGCTCATGACCGACGACGACCTCGACCGGCTGGTCGAGCAGTTTATTGCGGCTGCCGTTCTCGCAGAGCAGGCGGGATACGCCTTCGTCGATGTCAAACATTGTCACGGCTATTTAGGGCACGAGATTCTGTCCGGCTTCGATCGCCCGGGAAGGTACGGTGGAACATTTGAGAACCGGACCCGCTTCCTCCGCGACATTGTTGCCGGGATTCGCTCCGCGACGCGCCACTTGGCCATTGGTGTTCGCGTCAGTATCTTCGACTTCCTCCCGTTCGAACCGGGCCCCGACAAAGTCGGGCTGCCCTCGGGTCAATCACCGTATCGATGGGCGTTCGGAGGTGATGGGACGGGCCTGGGAATCGACCTGACCGAGCCGCAACAGCTGCTGTGTCTCCTGCGGGAGTTGCAGATCGAACTGGTCTGCACGACGGCTGGCAGCCCGTATTACAACCCACACATCCAACGACCGGCGTTGTTTCCACCGTCGGACGGATACCAACCACCGGAAGATCCACTCGTCGGTGTCGCCCGGCAGTTGAACACCACCGCCCGTTTGAAAGCCGACTTTCCCGACCTGATCGTTGTCGGTTCCGGCTATTCGTATCTGCAGGAATGGCTCCCGCATGTTGGCCAACGGATCATTCGAACCGGTAGTGCGGATTCCATCGGCCTGGGTCGCATGGTCCTCTCCTACCCGGAACTTCCAGCTGATGTCCTGGCAGGGAAGGGGATGGCACGCAAGAAGATCTGCCGAACGTTCAGCGACTGCACGACGGCACCGCGAAACGGGCTGGTCTCCGGCTGCTATCCGCTCGATCCGTTCTACAAAGGTCGCCCCGAAGCCGAGCAGCTCAAGCGGTTCAAAGGAGCCGACTCGACCTGACGTTCGCTCTCCGACCAGCCGCTATTCGGAGTCCATGCGGAACGAGAACTGGTTCGCCTGCTCTGGTTTCACTTCAATGGTGAGTTCGCTGTCCCGATTGTAGCGCACCGGGATGTATTGTTCGACTTCGGGTTCGCCGTACATTCCCTTGCTGCCAGGAATCGGACGCTGCGCGGTGATTTCCACCCGTTTCTTGCCGGGATGCACTTCCAGTGAGAACGAACCATTCTGGAATGCCGTCGCCTCGGCATCCAGGCCGTCATCGAGCGGATAGAAAATCAGATAGCCCTCGGGAACCGGCTCGCCGTCCAGTCGGACCACTCCCTCGACGGTGCACAGCGGAAGCGGAGCCTCGCCACAACCCAGGAGAGCGCCGCAACTCAAGAGTGCCCAGCAAACGCCCCTTCGTAAAGAGGGCTGTCGGATTCGTCGTCGCAATGGAAATGCCCTCTCTTGGATCAGAATTCGCCAACCGGGTTGCCATCGGCTCGGCTGCCCAGCCGCTGAAACGTGGTACGATCAATGTTCTCGGAAATGAAGCGGACCGCCCCGTCACCCAACAGGATGTGTGCTCCACCTTCGTGGTAGCTGCGAGAATGAACGAGCGCACTGCTGTTGGCGCAACCGCTGCACGGGGCACGCGTCGTACTGCCACACGCATTCCAGATTTGATCGGCCACACTGGTATTGGGCGGATTGAGCGTGACGAACAGCACACCGGCCGAAAGCGCGTTGTAGTAACCGCCGCGATAATCGTAAGCCCCGGCGAAGCAGGTCCCGATCAACGAGCTGGCATCGTCCGGAACGAGGACCAATTCGCCACCCATGACGGTCATCGAGGTTCCATCGGTGACATCTCGGATTCGAACATTGGAAATCGCATAAAACATTCCATTCAGATTCTCACCGGTTGCAACCGTTTTCATATCCTGGGAACCGGCACTGAGCACATAGTTTCCGAAAAAGCCCTGCCCTTTGTTCGAGACTTTGGGATTGGCCGGATCCGAGGGACACATCAATGCCGGAATGATCGTGTCGCGTCCCGTCCAGGCCAACGCCTGTGTGCCGGCTTGAAT
>CALJUK010001027.1 GCA_937975745.1 uncultured Planctomycetaceae bacterium
GTTCCAGTCCTGGTCATCGCCGACGAGCAGGAACGAGATCTGCTGGTTGAACGCCGTGGCGGTGCGCTCGATTTTCACGTTCCCGAAGATGGCAAATACGTGATCAAAGTTCACGACCTTACCTATTCTGGTGGCGTGGACCGGTTCTATCGATTGGTGCTGCAGACGCTGCCGGCCGACTCAGCCGTTCCGCGGCATCCCTCGACCCGCCCAGTCAACGCGTTCTCCTGGCCGCCGGTCGGTTTGGCTGCACAGGCTGCCACACCGGAAGTCGAGCCGAACAATCAACACGCCGAAGCTCAGAAGATTACCTTGCCTTGCGATATCTCAGGAAGTTTCTTCCCCGCTGCGGACGTCGACCGTTTTGAATTCACCGCGAAGAAGGGTGAAATCTGGTGGGTAGAGATCGCCTCGGAACGCTTTGGGCTGCCGACCGACCCGGCCATGCTCGTTCAGCGAGTCACCACGACCGGCGAGGGAGCTGCCACGAAGGAGACTCTCGTCGACGTGGTTCAATTCAGTGATATCCCCAGTCCGGTTAAGGTCTCGAGCAACGGCTACGCCTACGATGGTCCCGCCTACAACGCGGGAACATCCGACTTCATGGCCAAGCTGGAGATCAAAGAAGATGGTGTCTACCGCATGCAGCTGATCGATCTGTTCGGCGGCACACGCAATGACCCCGCCAACGTCTACCGGCTGGTCGTACGACAAGCACAACCGGACTTTGCCGTCGTCGGCTGGGCATTGCACATGGGATTGCGGAACGGCGATCGCAACGCACTTTCCAAACCCATCGCACTCCGCGGCGGTGCCACAATGGCCTTGGAAGTTGTCGTCATCCGTCGTGACGGATTCAATGAGGAGATCGAGCTAGGCGTTGATGGCCTCCCGGAAGGAGTGACCGCAGCTGGGATGAAGATTCCGGCTGGCAAGTCACGTGGCATTATCGTTATTACGGCCGCCGAACAGGCTCCCCGAACACTCGCCAGCCCGACGTTCTACGGTCGTGCCCAAATTAATGGCGAGACGGTGACGCGCCCCCTTCACGTGGCTGCTCCCGCCTGGCCAATCCGAGATGCCTGGAGCGAGATTCCCAAACCCCGCCTGATGGTTGACGTTCCGGTCTCTGTGAGCGGTTCCGAATTCGCCCCATTGACAGTGACACCCTCTGAAGACAAAGTCTGGGAGGTAACGGCCGGCGAGACGTTGACACTTCCATTGACACTGACGCGACGGAGTGAGTTTTCTGGAAAGCTGATGCAACTTCATACCTTTGGAGATGGCTTTGAAGGCAACGGCCAATTCGAGATTGATATTACTGCAGACACCGCTGAAGCCGTTCTCGACACGGCCAAGCTCAAAACAAAGCCGGGTGACTATCTGATTGCGTTCTACGGCGGTGCCGTCGCCAAGTATCGTTACAATCCCCTGGCCGTGGCCGTCGCTGAGGCGGCGCACAAAAAACTGACGGAAGAGTCGCAGGCGGCCGCTGCCGAAGCGACTCGTCTGGCAGAGGTGGCCAAGAACGCCTCCGAAGAAGAGAAAGCTAACGCTGATAAGGCGGCCGCTGACGCAGCCGCGAAACTGAAGGACTTGCAAACCCGCTTGGCAGCCGCCGGCAAGAAGGTTGAACAGACCATTGCCGCGGCCAAGCCAAAGGACATTGCTGACATCGTTGTGTCGACGCCGATCGCGATTCGAGTTCAACCTGCGGAGAAGAAATGAACGACCCCTTTACAGCCAGCTCAGTCAGCCGTTGTGCCGGACCGTATTTGCCGCGTTCCGTGGACCGTCGTAGCTTCATGCGAATGGGACTGGCCGGGTTTGCCGGACTGTCACTGCCGGGCATCATGCGGTTACGGGCTCAGGCGGCCAGTAGTAACTCCAATGACAAGAAGACAGCCGTCATCCTCGTCTGGAAGCCGGGCGGGTGCTCGCATATCGACACCTACGACCCCAAACCAAACATCACCACCGACTACCGTGGCCCGTTTGGTACAATCGCCACCAAAGTTCCCGGAATGCAGTTCACGGAATTGCTCCCGCGGCAAGCAGCGATCGC
>CALJUK010001028.1 GCA_937975745.1 uncultured Planctomycetaceae bacterium
GAAGACAGCCAACAGAAACAGGGGGGCTCGGTGGTCGCTGCTGTACTGTTCTGCCAGACGAGCGAGAAGACCGCCGGCAAGAATAAGCGGGAGGGCATTGACCAGCATGAGTACGATCTGCGTCGTCTGCTGTGGATTGCTGGCGAATGTTCGGCCGGTGGCACGCTCGGCACACCAGGTAACTCCTGCAATCAGTGTGGGGAGCAGCGGCGGCTTCGTGGAATAAAAGTGGTCCTGGAAGCGGACTTTGTCGATCGTGTCCCAGTGGCGATCCTGGATCACGTCGTCAATAACATAGCTGCCCGATTCCAGCAGTGAACGAACCGTGGCCCACCGCGATCGATCGTTCGCGCTTTGCAATGGTTCGGCGCGCAGCTGTGCGGCCACCATGGCGGCTGCAAACAGAACCAGCAACAGCCAGCGGGCGAACCGATTCCGCCTGTCAGCGGTTGAAGTGGCCTCCGTCGCGGTGGACTGCGTGCCGGGTGTGGGGGGCGAATCGTGCATGAATGGTCTCAGCCGCGATCCCTGACGGCGGTCAATTTGCAATCATCTCGCGCAGATGCAGGTGGTGTTTGCCCAGCTTTCCGCCGTAATTGCCCGCAGTCACCTGAAGCAGGCCGGGGAGTGTCACGGCTGCTTGGAGGCCGGCTTTCATGGCCGCGTGAACGTCCGATTCGGCGATACCGTCAATCCACCGTTCGTAAACGGTGTGGGCTCCGGCGGGAAGAGCCTATTCGGTGATTCCCCGCAGTGTCGGACAATACGCATCGTTGGTGCTGGCTTTCACCTGTTTATACCGAGAACCGACCTTACTGCCGCTCCGGACAATCCCACCGGGGAAGGGGAGAATGACGTTGGGAAGCTGCCGAATTGCGGCGACGGCCGCCTCGGCGGCCTGTAGTGTCTGACTTTGTGTTTCCCCGCAGAGAATCAGGTTTCCGCCAGCGACACCTTTGACCGTACCAAACTTATCTTCGCAGGTGAATTCTCCATCCATGGTGGGGATTCGCCATAGACGTTGTCGGCCAATTTTTTTCGCAAACTGGAATCCGTCACCGAAGAATCGCAGTTGTGCACCGACCGGAACGCGATCGTCGCGGTCAACATCTGGGAGACCGTCATAACAGGCGGTGGTGGGACAGGTCAGAATACATTGGCCGACGCGGCGGGTGAGCGCCTCGCCCAACGACTTGCGATCGAATGCGAATGCGAGCAGGCTGACGCCCGGACGTCCGTCGGGAGTTTCTTCCGCGGCGAGGACCCGTTCGACGGCTGTTTCGAGATCACAGGCAATGACGCTGGTCGCAAAACCGCAGAACTCGGTCGCGGCGTTGTTCGCCCAGGCTGCAGAGGCGGCCGTCACGATCAGTCGCGCAGCCCGCACAGAAAAGGCTTCTGCGAATGTGTCGACGACGGGGACATCGCCACACTGCAGCATCTCGGTTTGGTCGATCACCAATCACTCCTCAAGGCCAATGGCAAGGCGGTTGGGATTCCATCAGGAAGCAGCCAGTATAGGCGGCCATCACCATGCCCGGAAGAGTGCAAGGGAGAGGTGGTCGTCTGCCGGGCCACGCGAGCCATTTGTCGCAGTTGCCGGCTGGTTGGTGCGGATCACTTGGACCGCAGTTCGGGGATGCGGAGTGACATGTGAATCAGGTGGGCCACAGATCTGGCGTTCATTTTTTTCATGATCTTGGCGCGGTGGGCCTCGACTGTCTTGAAACTGACCTTCAGTTCCTGGGCCACTTCTTTGCTGGACAGCCCCTGGACGACCAGACGAATGACTTCCCGCTCGCGTTTGGTCAGGGTGGCGAACCGCTCGGCAATCTCTCCGACGGCAGAATTGGCCTCCCGTTGTTGGAGATCGGCCCGCAGGGCACGGTTGATCTGATCGAGAAGGACCTGATCGCTGACTGGCTTTTCGAGGAAGTCGATTGCGCCGTTCTTCATCGCGCGGACGGCGATGGGAATATCGCCAACTGCGGAGACCATGATCACAGGAATTTGACATCCTGCGGCCCGCAGGTGGTCGTGTAGATCCAGACCACTCATGCCGGGCATGCGGACGTCCAAAACGATGCAGCCCGAACGGTTCAAGTCGAACTTGGCAAGAAAGCTCTTGGCCGAGTCGAAGCACTCGACGTTCAGTCCAACCGATTCAATCAGCCAATGAAGCGAACGAAGGACCGCCGAGTCATCATCGATGACAAATACCGTGGTGTCATTATCCATCTGAGCCTCTCCGCCGTGCCGTGTCGCGAAGTCAGTTGCCATGACTTGATTCCTCGTTTGCGGTCGAAGTTCGTGATCGATGTCGAGGCAGTAAGATCGTGAGCGTCGCTCCATCGTCGTGTTGACTCGCTTGTAACTGTCCGCTGTGAGCTTCAATGATCGAGCGGCTAATTGCCAATCCCATGCCCAGGCCATTGCGTTTTGTCGAAAAGAAGGCTTCGAAGATTCTATCGAGCGACGCATTCGGCAGGCCGGTTCCGAAGTCGCGGACACTGATCAGGATGGCGTCGGATTCGGTTGTCCGCGATCGCAAGATGAGCTTGCGTCGCTCGGGTTCGACGTCGTGCATCGCTTCCATGCCATTGAGCACCAGGTTGAGCAGAACCTGCTGCAGTTGAATCTCGTCGCCGCTAATGTGTGGGAGTCCGGATTCCAGTTCTTGTTGTACTTCAATTCCGTGATTGGCCGCTTCGGAGGCAGTCAATGCAACGACTTCTCGAATCATTCGATTCGCATCGACCGAGCGAAACTGGACTTCATGCTTCTTCAAAAAGTTCCACAAGCGGCGGATTGTTTCGCTGGCTCGGTGAGACTCCTTGCGAAGGACGTTCGTCGCGTCACGAAGCAAATTCAGATCGGGAGTGTCACTCTCTAACCAGTGGACGCAGGCGCCCGCAGTCGCCGAAATCGAATGCAGCGGTTGGGCGATTTCGTGCGTGATTGTGGACGTGAGTTCCCCCATCGAGGTCAATCGCGAGACGTGGGCCAATTCGTTGCGGCGCTGATGCAACTCCTGTTCGGTGATTCGTTCGCGGGTGATGTCCCGAGCGATGACCATTGCTTCGACGACTGCTCCATTTCGGCGAATCGGGCCGACACGGCAGGAGTACCGAGCCCAAGAATGGCCGGGTCCGAGCCCTTCAGATTCGAACGAGACCGTCTCGGCCGTGGAGAGAACGTGCTCCAGATTCTGCGCCACCAACTGGGAGTGGGCAGCCGGAACGAAGTCGAGAATGCTCCGCCCGAGTACATCTTTGTGAGTCAGGGGGGGGACAGGGTGATTGATGAACGTGACTCGCCCCTGACGGTTGACTTTAATGATCAGGTCCGGTGCATTCGCAACGAGGTCGCGCCAGGCATTTTCACTTTCTTCCAAGGCCTGTAGAGTCCGGTGCCGCTCGGAGGCTTCTTGCCGCAAGCGGTCGTTGACATGAGTTAATTCAGCCGTCCTGTCAGCGATCCGGCGTTCCAACACCTCATTGAGTTCGAGCGTGGCCTGCTCGGCCCGCTTTTGCTCGGTAATGTCTTCGGCCGTAATCAGCAGGCAGGGAGTCTCGTCGGTATCAATCTCAATCACCGAGATCAGGGCGATCAGCTCGTCACCGGCAGGAGTGATGTAGCGGGCTTCCTCGCCAGAAATTGGCAGTCCGGCGGCGATCAACGCGCGCCAGCGGTGCGTCTCCGAAGGGGACAGGGTCGCTTCAAGCTGCACCAAACCCCCTTCCCGAAGTTCCTCCAGCGATCGGTTGCACATTCCGAGGAATCGTTCGTTGGCGTCCATCGGATACGCGTCGCTGCACCTGATAATCAGCATCCCGACTGGACTGGAGTGGAAAACGTGCCGGAACCGCTCGTCGGCCGCGTACCGCGCCTTCTCCGCCTGATGCCGTTGCGTCACGTCTGTCGAGACACCAATCACACCTTTGATCTCCTCGTTCTCATCCCGAAGCGGGGCATAGACCGTATCAAACCACCGCTGACCGACATTGACAGTCGACCACAACTTACGGCCATCCAAGGCGTCGGCGACCGAACTGGTGATCTTGGGAACGTCGCGATACAAATCGAAAAGAGACTTTCCGACGACTTCGCCCGGTTTCAACCCCGGGCCGACCAGACCCCTCCCCTCCGAAATTGTGAAAACGCCATCGCGATCAACCGCCCACAGGATGACCGGTGCGTGTTCGATGACCATTCGCAGTTGGCTAAAGTACTCGAATGACTCGTTGCTGGAGCCATCGCGTGATTGATTGCTGTCAGAGTCCTGCGAGTGGGGGCTGTTCATGGAGACTCAATAAACATTGGCCAACAGGTCCGACAATTGACGGAATCGTGGACAAATAATGCACGTTCTTGGCGAGTACACTAGACGAATGTAGACTCGTGTTCTACCGGTGGCGTCCGTGTGCTTCAACCAACATAAGTAGAACCACCAAAACGACCAAAACCCTATCAGAAAAGTTACCATTTTTTCGCTTTTTTCGTACTTGTCCGATGTGGCTTCCTGTGGCAACGGACTCTGTGGAGAGTGGGTTGTCGGATGCAATTCAGGTCGGCTATAACCAGCTGCGTGAAATTGTCGGGGTAGCGTCGGCCCATCGTAGGGGCGGACTGCGCCGAGAAACTCAAGAAGGTATGTGCAAAACTATGGTCCGCGTGCAATTGCCCGACGGCTCGATTCACGAGTACGACGACGCGTTTTCGGCTCTGAATGTGGCAGAATCGATCGGCGAACGACTGGCTCAGGCGGTGATCGCTGCCGACATTGATGGGCAAATTGTCGATGCGACTCGCCCATTGGCCGAGGTCAGTCAAGCCGACCCCATTCCCGTAAAGCTACTGACAAGTCGCGATCCGGCCGCGTTGGGTGTGCTGCGACACAGCTGTGCGCACGTCATGGCGCGTGCGGTCATGCGGTTGTATCCGGATGTTCAATTGGCGTTTGGCCCGACGACCGGTCATGGTTTCTACTATGATTTTGCGCTGTCGAAGCCAATTTCAGAAGACGACTTTCCACGGATCGAAGAGGAGATGCGGAAGATCATCTCCGATTCCGAGCCATTCGAGCGGTTTTCTCTGGATCGCGACGAGGCGGTCAAATTCTGCGACGAAATGCAGCAGTCGCTGAAGGTCGAGCACATTCGTGGCGGCCTGGCCGACCACGATCAGCTCGGGTTCTATCGCCAAGGCGAGTTCGTCGACCTGTGTCGCGGTCCCCACATTCCGGATGCCGGGCGAATTAAGGCCTTCAAACTGTTGTCCGTGGCCGGTGCCTACTGGAAGGGGGACGCCGACAACCTGCAGTTGCAGCGACTCTACGGGACTGCCTGGTTCAGCAAGCAGGACATGGAGCAGTATCTCCTGCAGATCGAGGAAGCCAAGCGGCGCGATCACCGTGTCCTTGGGAAACAGCTGGGACTGTTCCAGATCAGCAACGAGGTCGGGCAGGGGCTCTGTCTCTGGCTTCCCAAGGGGGCCATCGTCCGGTCGTTGCTCGAAGACTTCATCAAAGCGGAATTGATCCGGCGCGGCTATCAGCCGGTCTACTCGCCTCACATCGGACGGGTGGAACTGTACGAGACCAGCGGCCACTTCCCCTATTATCGCGATTCGCAGTTCGCCCCGCTGTATGGTCACGATGGCGGGCAACTCGTTGACCACTGGATGCGGCGTCTCAGCGATAACGGATTGAGCGAGGAAGACGAAGCCCGGCTGATCGATGCGGCTGGGGTCATGGGCTGTAACGTGCAGGGGTATCCGCGGCAGGGGTCTGTCGAAGAAAAACTGAAGTTCCTCAATGGCTGGGAGCACGAGCACGAGCGCTATTTGCTCAAGCCGATGAACTGCCCCCACCACGTTCAAATCTACAAAGCACAACCGCGCAGCTATCGAGATCTGCCTGTCCGTCTGGCCGAATTTGGGACAGTTTACCGGCACGAGCAGACCGGCGAGTTAAACGGCATGTTGCGCGTCCGGGGGCTGACCCAGGACGATGCCCACCTCTTCTGCACCGCAGAACAGGTCGAGCAGGAATTCCGCGAAACTCTCGATCTGGTCCGCTTCGTGTTGCAGAGTGTCGGCTTGGATGACTACCGCGTCCAGTTGTCGTTGCGCGATCCAAAGAGTGCCAAATACGTCCGCAGCGAAGAGAACTGGCAGCGGGCCGAAGCAGCCCTCCGAACCGGGCTGACCGCATAGGGAGTCACTATCGCAGCGGCA
>CALJUK010001029.1 GCA_937975745.1 uncultured Planctomycetaceae bacterium
CTTCGGCACTCAGCTCGCGCGGCTTACTGGCCCGCTTCTTAAGAACGGGTGCAGCCGCAACTGCTTCCGGAATCGCCTCGTCTGCTGTGATCTCCATGCCCATTTCTTCCAGGCACATCAGCAGATTGTCGAGCTTTTCTGGATTGACGGCTTCGTCGGGAAGATAATCGTTGACCTGGGTATAGGTCAAAAATCCCCCTTGTTTGCGGCCGGTGGTAATCAGTTCTGACAGTCGTTCATCAAGCCTATGCACAGACGTCTCCTCCCGCGGTCCGGACTCTTCGGGACGCTCTTGGTGGGCAATATCTTCGTTCAATCCGGCACATTCGCCCACTGCGGGCGTTCGACGATCAGTCACGTCGGAGCGGATTGATATTGTCGTCATCAGGGTATCGTACTGAACTCAAACAGGCTGAATTCGAACAAGCCGCAACGGAACAATGCTATCACAACCCTTGGGGCCACGACCGGCGGAGACGTGGGGTCACGTCGCCCGCTTCTGGTGGAACTGCGAAGCTCGCCGCAGCATTCGCTTCGCATCGTCGCCCAGTGTCTCCGAGTGAGCCCCGTCGGCAATCAGGCCTCGCAGACGTTGCTGATCGGCGGTTTCGGTTCGCCACAGGATGTTGTGAATGGCCTGCTCCAAAAACGATTTGGGACCGTTGGGTAAACGCTCCCGGGACATCGTGTCCTGGAGTAATCCGGCGACATCCTTTTGCCGGCTTGCTTTATCCATCCATAATGCAAGGCGGCGAAGCTCATGGTCTTCCAGCTCCGCCGTAACCGTTTCCGCGGTGGGGGTCACGCCCTGGTTGGCCAATGCGTAGCAGATGGCCAACAATTCCCGGAGTTGTTCGTTGCGAATCTCTTTTAACGGAATCTGTTCTCGTATCACGGAGACTACTTGCGGTGAGGCAAACACGATCTCCAGTAAATCCGCCTCCAGCGCATCATCGCGACTGGGACGTTCGTAATTCCAACTCGGGCGACTTGGCGCAGCGGACTCCCCTTTGGCTGTCTGTGCCGTGGCTGCCTGCCTCGCTGTCGTCACCTGTCGCGGACCGTCCCCATGTGGGCCAGCGGCGCGATGCTTCCGAATATCGGCCAAGCTGCGGCGAACACTCGACTCTGGCAAGCCCAGTATTTGCGACGTCTTGGCAAGAATAATTTCCTCTCGAATTGTTCCCGCCAGTCGCGGAATTGTTGCCGCAAGTTCCAACATTTCATTCAAGACTCGATGCTTCGCATCGATCGAATCCAGGCCGTAACGGCCGACCACCAGATTCAGTTTATGCTCCCATGCTTCGGGTGCCGCCCCGATCCGGTCTTCTAACTCTGCGATTCCGGCGGAAGCAATCCAGTCTGCAGGGTCTTTGCCGTCCGGAAGCGTCAAAATACGTAAATCGACTTCCTGGGCCAGAAACCGACTCAAGGCCCGTTCGGCGGCCATCTTTCCCGCGTCGTCCCCGTCATACAGCAGGACGACTTTGCGGGCGAAATGCTTTAACCGCGTTACATGTGTTTCGGTCAGCGCTGTCCCCAACGTCCCGACGACGTTGGCCAACCCCGCCTGCTGAGATGCAATGCAATCGGTATACCCTTCGACGACAACTGCCACCCCGGTTTTGCGAATACCTTCCCGATCCTTATGCAATCCATAAAGTAACCGGCTTTTGGAAAAGACCGTGCTTTCCGGGCTGTTCCAGTACTTGGCGGCATCTTTCCCTGCGCCGGGTAAGACACGTCCACCAAACGCAACAGGTCGGGCTCTTTCGTCGTGAATCGGAAACATCACCCGATCTACGAAATAATCGTAATAGCCGTTACCTCTGTCCCGCTGTCGAACCAACTGAGCCGCCGCCAGCTCTTCCGGACGGTATTGGCCCCGTGACCGTTCGCTCAGCCATTCCCAATTCGCCGGGTGATAGCCAAGCCGAAACCGGTCGATTGTCTCTGCTGTGAAGCCCCGCTCGGCCAGGTAGTCCCGGGCGGCCTTAGCTTCGCTGGCCTGTTTCAAACACTGATGGAATTGCAATTCGGCCCAAGCCAAGGCCTCGTATATGCGTTCTTTCGATCGGCCGGCCTGATCTCCACCGGACCGGTATTGCTTGGGGAGTTCCAGATGAGCCCGCTTGGCGAGCAGTTCGAGCGCCTCGCGAAAGCCGATTTTGTCGAACAACTGGACCCAGGAAAAACAGTCTCCCCCTTCGTTACAGACCCAGCACCGCCAGGTTTGACGATCCGGGTAGACGCGCATCGATGGATTGTGATCGTCGTGGAATGGACACAGGCCGACAAACTCGCGGCCGCTCGATTGCAATCGAACATTCTCGGAAACCAGACTGACCAGGTCAGTTTGGGCGCGAACCTGCTCCTTGAAGTTCGAGCCAAGCCCCGGTTCCACGTTGATCTCCGTCCGTGTCGAAACTTGGTTGATCGATACCGTCCCAATCTGCCATGAGCCGGCGTGAATTCTCCAACTTCAACGGGCAGAGTCGCGCGGTCCAGTCACCGGCAGACGAGACTGTGGCGCACGCGGCGAGAAACGTCGAGATACGCTGCACTCGAAATCCTGCCTTCGCGACACCGTCGTGAACTGCCCTGCACGAATTGCACCGCTGTGACCGGACGGGTTGTGAAGACCAGGTCGACGGTTCCGTGTCACCGCTAACATTCGTGTTTTGCCGCCGACCTGACAAGTCGACAAAAGATTAGTGACAAAATCTGCACTCGATCGTCGGCCGAACAGAGCAATTCTACAACGTGGAATCGGTCGGTCAAGCTGGCAGCGAAGATGTTAGATCGACTTATGACACCATAAGCTCAAATCTATCAAATCGTTAATACAAGTTAACTTCGCACAAGTCACATGCGACCGTTGCCGCTTTCCCAGTCGAATGGCTCCCCGCAACCGTCCAGGTCCCCCGCGACCGTCAGAGCCCTCCACAGCCCAGCCGACAGTTGGGATCCAGGAATTGTGGGATTCACTGGGCTGGGGGTGGTGCGGACTGAGTCACACTCCATCGCCGCGGACGCGGACTCTCGCTTCCTCCGCCAGGGTGGGGCGAGACGGGGGGTGGACCGTGTCTCGCGTTCGCCATGACTATTCGTCGCTCGACTTCGCCCGATGCCCGCCTGGTCGGAGTTGCCCGATTGCCGCTGTCGACTCCCCCGGACGCACGAAATCGCCCAGACTCCCAGAACCGTTCAAACCGACTCAACCGCTGCAAGTCGGGAAACCGATACAAATTCAATGCGGCGGAGCCACAACGCTCCCGGTACGGACTGCTCGTCTGAAATGATTATGGGAACACCAGTTGCGTGTCTGCGGAGTCATTGGAATCGCGGGGCTGCTGACGCTGGCAAACATGGGCTGCCAGGGAACGCTCCCTGTCCGGCCGCATCGACCACTCCGCGCGGAGACGGTGCCGCCGGTCGAGTCCGACGAATCAAGTGGCTTGCTTCCGGTGATGAATCGCCGTCAAACGTCGGCCGGTGAGATCGTTCTGACATCGGCAGAAGTCGAAGTCCCCTCCGAAACGGCAGATTCTCTCTCCGGCCTGAAAGCGGCCGAGAGGAGAGATCCCATTTCTTTGCTGGACCTGGAAACAATCGCGTTTGAATCCAATCCGACGTTGTCTGCGGCCACTGCCCGCATGCAGGCGGCGCGCGGGAAACAGGTTCAGGCGGGACTTTATCCGAACCCGGTCATCGGCTACGACGGGACACAAATCGGGAATCTGGGGACAGCCGGGCAGCAGGGGGGATTCATCAGTCAGCGTTTTATCACGGGTGGCAAACTCAAGCTCGACCAGGCGATCGCCGGAAAGGAAGTCGAGGAATTCCATTTCCAGTTCCACGCCGACGAGCAGCGTGTTCTGAGCGACGTGCGCGTTCGTTTCTACGAAGCCTTGGTGGCACAGAGACGTGTCGAGCTGGCCAAAGAACTGACCGAGATCGGCGACAACCTGGTTGATGCGACGAAGACTCTCTATGAAGCTCGTCAGGGGACAGAGAACGATCTGTTGCAGGCGGAGATCCGAGCGGACGAATCGAATATCCTGCTCGACAATGCCCGCAATCAGAATGTGGAAGCCTGGATGCGCTTGGCCGCCGTGATTGGACGTCCGGAATTACCGGTCCAACCACTCGACGGGACGTTGGAGGCAGAACTGCCCGGGTATGGTTGGGACGAGTGCTATGAACTGGCACTTAGCAACAACCCCGCGGTGAATGCAGCCCGCACACGCGTCGATCGAATGAGTGTTTCCATCGCACGTGCGCAACGGCAGCCCATCCCCAACGTCGACTTGTCGGTGAGTGTTCGGCATAGCAACTTCACCGATAGCGACGTCGCCAACGTACAGTTGGGAATCCCAGTGCCGATCTTCGACGGGAACCAGGGCAACGTTCAGCAGGCGGAAGCAGAATGGGTCGCGGCCAGTCATGAACTTCGGCGTCTCGAACTCGACCTGCTGGATCGTCTGGCGGTCACCTACCGGCGATATCAGAATGCCCGACAACAGGTCGATCGCTACAATCAGCGGATGATTCCCCGCGCCAAGCGGTCACTCGACCTGGTGACCAAGGCCTATGAGAATGGTCAGATCGAGTATCTGATGCTGCTCACCGCCCAGGAAACTTATGTGCGAGTGAACCTGTCGTATCTCGAATCTTTGCAAGAGTTTTGGGGTGCCATCTCGATCATTGAGGGGCAGTTGCTAGCGGGAAGTCTGGGGAACAATGGTGACTTTCCCCGCTAGTCCGCGTTGCAGGGGGAAGCGAGCGTTGGGAACAGCGGGGATCAACCCCGCCGCTCAGGATCAGGCAGATGACGCCGCCAGAAGCCGCGATTTGTAGGCGCAGCGCGCTCTAAGAACGAATTGCCAAGCCTCGGTCCATGTCGTAGTATGGAGTTTCTGAGGAGTTCGCAGATGTTTGCCCGGTGCCTGTCACTTGTGATGATCTTGGCCGTCATTGCCTGCCCGCTGTGGTGTGGCAATGGACGTTGCGACGCTGCGCCCTGTTGTTCCTCGAAAGTCGTGGGTACGTCTGCGGCATGCTGTGCGAAACACACCACGAAGTCGTGCAGTGGCGATTCGTCTGACGACGAAGCCCCCTGTCCGGTTGATTTCCCAACGGAGTTGTCCTGCCAGGGGATTTGCGGCGGTGCCGTTCTCGAGAAGCCATTGCAACTTCCTTCCGTCCCGACGCTCTTCCTGACACTGATTGATGTCCGCGAAGTTGCAGACTGTGGGAAGGTTGAGTCGGGCCGAGGGGCGCTCTGCGATCGAGCCGTCGGGAGCGGAAACTACGGTCGCGTTCTGCGCACGCTGCACATGTCGTTTCTTTGCTAACGAGTCCAGAGCCGAGCATCCCGTGGTCGACGGCTGATGAGCCTGGGCAACCATAGGAAAGCCGGTTCTCGCTTGCGGCAGTATTTCGGCGTTGGGGGTTTCCCGTGCGCCGAGATGTCCTCATTTCTGGACTCGAGCGCGGCATTCTCATGTTCTTCCGATTGCTCCCGTGGGAGTACGCGATCCGGAATCTGTTCCGGCGTCCTCTCCGCACGTCGTTGACGTTTATCGGACTGACAACTGTGATCGTTATGGTCCTGGTCGTCGTCGGCTTTGTGCGGGGACTGGAACGGTCATTGGCTGTCAGTGGCGATCCGCGCACAGCGATTATCTTTTCGTTGGGCATGGGGGAAAACCTCGAATACTCGTCGATCCCCATGCGGACCAGTGACCTGGTTCCCGCCAGCATCGGTGGAATCGAAGAACGTTACGGCCAGAAGTATGTTTCGCCGGAACTGTACCTGGGAACGGAAGTGGGCTTCGGTCGCGCGGAACCTGCGATGGGTTTGGTCCGTGGCGTGACACGCTCTGTGTTGCTCGTTCGCCGCCAAGTGGAGTTGGAAGAGGGGGATTGGCCTCAAACCGGCGAAGTGCTGATTGGCCGAATGGTCGCCACCAAACTCGGTGGGACAAGCGATGAGATCGGCGTGGGGCAATCGCTGGAGTTTGAAGGACGCACCTGGCGAGTGAGCGGCGTGTTTTCGGCGGGTAGTTCCGCATTCGAATCGGAAATCTGGTGCCGCCTGGACGAATTGCAGCAGGCGATGAAACGGCAGGACCTCAGCATTGTGGCGGTCACGATGAGCCCATCCGGAGATTTCACGGACATCGACTTGTTTTGCAAGGAGCGGTTGGACCTCGAACTACAGGCCATGCGCGA
>CALJUK010001030.1 GCA_937975745.1 uncultured Planctomycetaceae bacterium
GGTGGATTGTCCGCCATGTGGCCGGATCGGGCTCGAAGCGTTCGACCTGTTCCCGCAGCGGATTCCTTCCTTGAATCCGTTCCCCCAGTTGAATCTCTCGAATCGGCTTCGCGGGAAGGACTCGCTGTGCCGCAGCGGTGACCGGTTGGGTGGGGATGGCCTGCGACTGTTGGGGGAGAGACCACCACAAGCCAGCGATGGCCAGGAGAGCGAAGAGCCAGGGGAGCCAACTCGCGAAGCGGTTCTCCCGTGTTCTGGCGGCCTGACTTGTCTGCCGCAGAATGGGCGTTTCGTCCCAGCCGATCGGCAGTGTCGGGTCGACGTCGACATACTGGCTGAAGAGGGAGTCGATGCGATCAAAATGGTCTTGGTCGACAGAGGCGTCGGGCCGAGACGCGGAGCGGGCGGGGCTCTGCAGAGTCTGAGATGGCGATTCCCGGACTGGTTTCTGAATGGGAACCAGTGGTGCGCAGGAGTCGTTGCTGGCGATAACCGTCGCATCGCCGACGGCTGCCATCTCGTGCAGGTCGAGGTGGACCGTCGGAAGTGGGCTCGGCCGTGCGTTGAAATGTGTGTCACATCGGTCCTGCCAGGTGTTCGCTCAATTCAGACTCGACGGCTCGATATCCCCATAGTGCATTTTCTGGAAAAACCCTTGCCAGTTCCGGGTCACACGGTTCTTGTGCGACGAAGTCGAGACTGTCAGAGAAAGTGTCCTTGAATGCCTTGCCAGTAATGTCGTCGATGCGGATGAACGGTGGCAGTGGCCAAACAGTGCGGTCAAAATTAGCTGCGTGCCCGATGATTGGCCAAGTTCCCTCCAAGAGTCCGAGGTCGCCAAAGCGGATTCTGAGCACTGCGTCTTCTGGAGTCAGCGTGACTACTTCGTCCAATGCAGGGGCGGTCGTTCGAGCGGGGCCGAAGAAGTATCCAAACAATCGACCTCGCGGGGCCATTCGCGTGACGATCCCAATCCCGTAACCGGTTGTCCTCAATGGAACGGCGAACCAAGTCCCTTCCTTGTAGGGGAGTTTTCTGGGCATGGCTAATCAAGCTCCCTGGCGGCGTCGAGATATTCCTGAATCTTCGGGTTTCTGAGGCTGATTCCTCTGATCTTGTTCAGAACCGGACGATATAAGTCCTGGATGAGCTGTTCCCTACCACGCTGTTGAGCGTAGACATCGGTCACTCTGTCGACGACAAATTTGTAGCCGCCAAAGACCTTGTGCCGTGTGTGTTCCGCTTCGCGTCGAAGCAAATTGTTCGTCCGGCCGACGCGGACGACGTCGCCGGTATCACGATCAACCAACTTATAGGTGCCGCCCTTTGGCTCGACGGTACTGACTGCTTTCGCGCACGTATTATGCACCAACAGTCCCAGCGAAGAGACATGGTACTGGTGGGTGCCGTCGATCTCCAGATTGTAAACCCGTGCCGGTGGTCCGCGGGGTGTGATCGACTCGACCGCCACCTGCTCGCCGTGCACCGTCCGCAGCGTTTCGCCAATACGTAATTCATCCACCGGAACGAAATCTTGGCGATCGATCGACCAGAAGGGATGCTCAGGTGTGACTCCGATCGGCTCGGTCTGGCCGGTGATGCGCAGTTCGAGAATCTCGTCCGCGATGTGTGAGAACGTCCCCGTGACGACTTCGCCAATGCCCGCTTCGATGCTTGGACAAGGCTCGACGGCCAGGATGAGCGCTTCGCCGACTGTTTGCTGTTCGGAGAGGTCGAGCGGAACCCGCCTGCCGACTGCGATCCCCTGCGACTTGATGAAATCGACGTGGCGTAAGAGTTCCGAGTCGATCACGGCGCCATCAGCGAGGAAGAACTGCAGCCGAATGAGGCGATGCTGCTGCTGGCTCGGAAACTGTCGTCTACGAATCAGGGTTGGGAATGCCTACTGCACGACTGAAGTCGCCGAGCTCTTTCGTAGGCAAGTGGTAGGTGGCTGCAATGTGAAAGAGTGCTGGAATCAACACGCTCAGAAATGCAGCCTTTACTTCTTGTGTGGATGCTCGTTTCAGGGGAGCTATGTCAACTTCAACTGCAAACTGCAACTCTTTGTGTCGCGAGTTGATCCTCCC
>CALJUK010001031.1 GCA_937975745.1 uncultured Planctomycetaceae bacterium
ATCGAAGGCTTCTTCGTCGAAGCGGTCACGGACATAGAAGCTGGAATTGTCGGCAAACGTGCGCGACAGACGATCCAACTGACCGTTCAGTTCGCGGCGTGACTCCAGTCTTTCGAGCGTCATGCCGCTGGCCAGTTCGAGGTTGTTCACCTTGAAGTTGGCGTTATTCGGGTCGCCACCGGTCTCGAACGGGTCGTACTGGGCACCGATCCAGTTTCCCCCAAAGTAGCCCGGCCTCAGCCCGATGCTGCTGGCAACCGGGATGGACGCATAGGCCGGCATCCCCACTTCGCGCGGGCCGAGTTGCTGCGTCACGATCGAACCAATTGACGGGAACTTTCCCGCGGTGTTGGCTCCGCTGACGCCCATCTCCTTTGTCGTCAGCATGCGGTGACCGCCGGCAAAGTGATCGCCCGTGTCGTGATGCAGCGAACGGACAATCGAGAATTTGTCGGCGACTTTCGCCTGGAGCGGGAACAATTCGGTCATCTCGATGCCGGAGACGTTGGTCCGGATCGGATTCCAGATCCCCCGGTATTCCGCTGGTGCCGTCGGCTTGAGGTCGTATAAGTCGAGATGGCTGGGACCGCCGTCCAGCCAGATCAGGATGGCAGACCGCTTACTCGAAGACCGTTCTGCTGCCTGAGCCCGCAGGACATTGGCCAGCGGGAGTGTGGACATTCCTGCCACACCCAGCTGCACGAAGCTCCGTCGGCTGAGACCGTCACAATAAGGACGCGACCTGTCTGCTTGAATGCGAAGCATGGGACACCTCGAAACGGGCGGGCTGTCTGGGAGGCGGGTGAGGAAGGCTTCTCGTATCAATACGCCTTAATATGTGATTATCGGCAAATTGCCTCCTGAAATGCAAGATCGAGATCGACGTATTCATTGAAGCACTGTGTATTGAAACACTCACAATACGTGGTGATCTGTGGGGTGCATTGAGTGCAAGAAAGCAAAGTGCGGACACATCTTACGAGAAATCGAAGGACGGAGAACGCGGAATGGACCTGTCTGATCTGATGGAATGGTATTTGGAGCCCTGGAAACATTATGTCGTGTTACGCGGCAGGGCTCGTCGGAAAGAATATTGGACGTTTGTCTTGGTTAACCTGTTGCTCTCTTTCGCGCTCGTTGGAGTGTCGAAGGTGAATATGCCCCTTCGCCCCATCATTATTATTCTGTTGGCCCTGATCCTTTTCGCATCGATTATTCCGAACATTGCCGTCACTGTTCGACGCTTGCACGACACCGGGCGGAGCGGAGGTTGGTTCTTTATCTACCTGGTTCCAGTCGTCGGATCGCTGATCCTCCTCTACTTCATGTGTGAGGAAGGCTATCCCGGCCGGAATGCCTACGGCCCAGATCCCAAGGGGGCGGCGTAGACAGCGACTCGGTTCGTGCAATCGTGTCTGTTTCCTTTTGTTCGCGCGGAATTTTCCGTACGGAGCTGCGAGGAGAATCGGCTGCTGGCGGACTGTCGACCGGCCGCCTCATCTGCTGAAACGGAGGCAGCGTTGCATCGAGATTTGCAGCCGGACATGTCTCCGCATACGATGTGACCTGTTCCCAGCCGAGTTGTTGTTCCAGACACGGTTCTTGCTGACGTGCACCGCGTCCGTTATGGTAGCTTGGGGCGGTTCCGCTGGTGACAACCCCGACTATCGGATCGCGAACGACCTGTTTCGCGGACGCTCGTTGTCCCTTGGGCCGACTCCGCACGACCGTTGCACCGTCCATGTTGGCGGTGCCCCGCCCCCGACTCTCAGCCTGACATCAAGAGTACGCCGATGCATTTCACCACATTGTCCCGTCTGATGCTGGTTGCCGCGAGTTGCCTGCGCACGTGGTC
>CALJUK010001032.1 GCA_937975745.1 uncultured Planctomycetaceae bacterium
TTCCGGCGTTGCCAATCGTTCCCTGGTGACTAAAACTACTGTGAACGATATGAACGTTTTTATTCTGTCCGGGGGTGGGGAGATGCAGACCAGGGACCGGAGGACAAATGTCAGCCAGAATCCGTCAGAACACGTCATCGAAGTCTTCTTCGACGGAGATTGTCCACTATGCAGGCGTGAAATTGGTATGCTTCAGAGGTGGGACCGCCATCAGCGGATCCGCTTTACGGACATTGCCAAAGATGATTTCGACGCGGTCGCGATCGGAATCACACAAGAGGAATTGATGGCTGAGATTCACGCGCGTCTGCCGGATGGCCGGTGGCTGCGTGGTGTGGAAGTCTTCCGCCGCCTGTACTCCGCCGTCGGATTTGGACCGCTCGTTCTCCTGTCTCGCTGTCCTGGCATTTCCCATCTGCTGAACGCGGGCTATCGAGTCTTTGCCCGAAATCGCTTGAAGTGGACCGGCCGCTGCACGTCCGCATGCGATGTGAGGAACCGTGTATGAAGCTGGCGATCATCGGTTCTGGAATTTCGGGTCTGACGGCGGCGTATCATCTGCACCGAGACCACGAGGTGACGCTGTTCGAGGCCAATGACTACGTCGGAGGCCACACAAATACTGTCGACGTCGAGTTCGACGGTGAGCGTCACGCGATCGACACCGGCTTCATCGTATTCAACGACTGGACTTACCCGAATTTCATCCAGCTGATGGACAAGTTGGGAGTCGTGTCCGAACCGACCACGATGAGCTTCAGCGTCCGCGATGATCGGACCGGACTAGAGTACAACGGACATTCGCTGGCCACGTTGTTTGCGCAGCGGCGAAATCTTCTGCGGCCGTCGTTTTACCGCATGCTGGCGGACATTGTCCGTTTCAATCGCGAGGCTACCCGGTTCGTCGGTAATCTCAACGACGAGACCACTGTGGCAGAGTTTCTCGCGCGAGAGGGTTACTCGAAGTATTTCGCCGAGCAGTACCTCTTGCCGATGGGAGCTGCCATCTGGTCTTGCCCACTCGGCACGTTCGCCCAGTTTCCGATCCGATTCATTATCGAATTCTATCACAATCATGGCCTGCTCAATGTATTGCGGCGGCCCGTCTGGCGAGTCATTGCTAACGGGTCGCGGACCTATGTGGAGGCAATGACAAAGGGCTTCCGAGATCGAATTCGGCTGAACACTCCCGTGCAGTCCGTCCGCAGACTTGTCGATCGGGTGATTCTCGGGACAGGAGGGAGCGAGTTCGAGGAGTTCGACCATGTGATCTTCGCCTGCCATAGCGACCAGGCACTGCGAATTCTGGGTGACGATGCGACCTCTGCCGAGCGAGACATCCTGACGGCATTTCCGTACGAAAAGAACGTGGCCATTCTGCATACCGACACGTCGCTGCTGCCACGCACCCGCGGTTGTTGGGCAAGCTGGAATTACCGCGTTACGGGCGAGGCCGATGCGCCGGCCAGTGTGACTTACAACATGAACATGTTGCAGGGAATTCGGTCACGCAATGTCTACTGTGTGACACTCAACGGCGAGTCTCAAATCGCATCCGACCGAATCTTGCGGCGATTCGTGTATCATCACCCGGTTTTCACAACGCGCCGCGCAGAGGCGCAAACTCGCCATGCGGAATTGATCAATGCCCACCGAACCTCATTCTGCGGTGCCTACTGGCGAAACGGATTTCATGAAGACGGCGTGGTAAGCGCCATGGCGGTCGTGAAGGCGATTCGCGAACCTCAACGTGACGCGAAGGTCGAACAATCGCATCCCCAACCCGCAGGGGCGCCCTATGACGGTTGAAAGTTGCATCTACGAAGGGGAGGTTCGCCACTGCCGGTTCGGCTCGACGCCGCACGAATTCCGCTATCGCTTGTCTCTGCTCTATCTCGACCTGGACGAACTCTCCGAACTGTTTCGCCGGCGCTGGTTCTGGTCTTCGCGACGCGCCAACCTGGCGTGGTTCCGGCGGGCAGACCATCTGGGACGGCCAAATCAGCCGTTGGCGGAATCCGTCCGGGATCTGGTCGAGTCAAAAACCGGTCAGAGACCAGGCGGGCCGATTCGTCTGCTGACACATCTCCGTTACTTCGGATTCGCGATGAATCCCATCAGCCTGTACTACTGCTTTGGTGCCGACCATCGAATTGACTGTGTTGTTGCCGAAGTGACCAACACGCCCTGGGGAGAGCAGCACTGCTATGTGCTGGATACGCGGGGCCAGTCGGGTGGTTCACTGTCAGCCACAGCGTCCAAAGAAATGCACGTCTCGCCATTCTTCGAGATGGATTTTGATTACTCGTTCCGGCTGACTGCTCCGGGCGAGTCGCTGGCAGTCCAAATCAAGAATCACCCGCGTCAAGCGGCAGACACGCAGCCAGCGTTCGAAGCCACGTTGATCCTTCGGCGGCGACCCTGGACAGGTCTCGGTCTGGCCCGTGTGCTCGGCCTGTATCCGCTGATGACTTTGCAGGTCTGTGCCGCAATCTACTGGCAGGCCTTGCGGTTGTGGATGAAAGGCGTCCCCTACGTTCCGCATCCGCGTTCGAAGGGCTTTCCAGACGATCAGTCGGGACGGGCCCGTTGTGCGGTCCCACCATGTGGTCCTGGTGTCCCGCGAGAATCCGATTTGCGAAACGATCAAACAACACAGAAGGTTGCAACATGAGCAGGACATCGTCCGTTTCCGGAGAACCACGCAAAGTACCGACGTTCGTCGATCGAATGGCTCGGAATGTCGTCCTCGGTCGAATCGCCGGGCTACGACGCGGGGAGATTTGTGTATCCGACGGCAGCGGAACGACCCGCCTGGGAGAGCCAGCCGATCTGAGTGTGACAATGCGGGTTCATCGCCCCCGCTTTTTTCGGCAGGCGTTGCTGGGTGGAACGCTGTCGACGGCAGAGTCCTACCTGCGAGGGGATTGGGACTGCGACGATCTGACGGACCTCTTCCGTATTGTCGCCCGCAACTGCCGATCAACGACGCGGTTTGATCGCGGTTTCGCACGGCTGACGAAGCTCAGGCATCGACTGTATCACTGGTACCACGCCAATACACGAGCCGGCAGCCGTCGGAACATCGTGGCTCATTATGACCTCGGGAACGACTTTTACCGGCTATGGCTCGACGACACGATGGCCTATTCCAGTGCGATCTTCGCATCGTCGGAGTCGTCGTTGCATCAGGCATCTGTCGAGAAAATGGACCGGGCCTGCCGCAAACTCGCGTTGCAGCCAGCGGATCATTTACTGGAAATTGGAACGGGTTGGGGCGCGCTCGCCGTTCATGCGGCAGAGCAGTACAACTGCCGAGTGACCTCGACGACACTTTCCAACGAACAGTTGGCGCTTGCGCGTCGGCGAATCGAAGAGTCTGGCTTGACGGACCGAGTGACTCTCCTGCAGCAGGACTACCGCGAGTTGACGGGCGAGTATGACAAACTCGTCGCCATCGAGATGATCGAAGCCGTCGGGCATCAGTACCTCGACCAGTATTTCGCGCAATGCGGGAAACTGCTGCGGCCGGACGGGTCGCTGGTCTTGCAGGCCATTGTGATGCCGGAACGGGGTTACGCGGAGTATTTGAATTCGGTCGATTTCATTCAGCGATACGTTTTTCCGGGCGGCTGTCTCCCTTCACTGGGAAGCATGCTGGAATCGGTGGCCCGCAAGACCGATCTCCGCTTTGTGCACGCGGAAGATTTTGCCCCCCACTATGCCGAGACACGCCGCCGTTGGCGGGCCGCGTTCAACAGTCGATTGGATGAAGTGCGAAACCTCGGACACAGCGAAGAGTTCATCCGATTGTGGAACTACTACCTCTGCTACTGCGAAGCGGCCTTTGAAGAACGCTCGATTGGTGTGTTGCAGGTGCAGTTCGACAAACCGGAATGCCGCCGGGATGCCATACCAACTGGTCCCCCGCGTCTCTCCACTCTGCGACATCATGCCCGTAGCCGATCTGTTACGGAGCATCCGTCAAACGAGGCCTTGTCTCACGCGGGAAGCCGATGATGATGCAGACCCTGCTGGCGAGTCTGTTCCTGATTGGTGCGGCAATGTTTGTCCTGTGGCTGATCAGTCTGGTCCGCCGCGATGCCAGCATCGCCGACCCGTTCTGGGGACTTGGGTTTGCGATGACCGCCTGGCTGGCCTGGCTTCTCAATACGCCGCTACAGCCGCGGGGACTTCTTCTGGTCGGACTCGTGACGGTTTGGGGAGGGCGTTTGTGCCTGTTCCTGCTGTGGCGCCACATTGGTCGTGGCGAGGACCACCGTTACGCGGCCATGCGGGAACGCCACGGACAGCGGTTCTGGTGGGTCAGCCTGCTGACCGTCTTCTGGCTGCAAGGGCTGATCTTGTGGTTCATTGCCTTTCCGATCCAGGTCACGGCCGTCGTCAATGCACCGACAGCCTTCGGCATTGTCGATGGATGCGGGCTGCTTCTCTGGTCGACGGGCCTGTTCTTCGAATCCGTCGGTGACTGGCAACTCCGCCGGTTTCGCTCTCAACCTGCGAACGCCGGTCGAGTGTTGGATACGGGATTGTGGAGATTCACGCGGCATCCGAACTACTTCGGCGACTGCTGTGTCTGGTGGGGTCTTTACCTGATCGCCACCGCTGGCGGAGCGGGTTGGACAATTGGAAGTCCACTGTTGATGACCTACCTGCTGTTACGCGTGTCGGGGGTCACACTGCTTGAGGCAGACATTTCGAATCGGCGGCCGGAGTACGCGGCGTATCAGGCTCGGACGAATGCGTTCTTTCCTGGACCTCCGAAGGCGGAGTGATGGAGACGCAAAATGCGGTGTGTCGGGGCAGCCCCCATCGTCGAGGCCGATCCTATTGGACCGCGAACCTGTTGAACAACGACGAATGGCTCCGCACAAATGCCCCAGTTTCCCTGGTCTACTGATTGCCATGTGCAGCGATTGTTAGCACGGTCGCATCGCGACGGCCAGTTGTGTTAACCTGCAATCATGGTCGGTGGTTTTCGTTCGGCTGGAAGCCTCGGAGATTGCCGACAACCGACCGTGGCCCTGTCTTGTTTTTGCAGGCGGTTCTGAAACAGCCTGACTGCAATTTACCTGCTGTATCCCATTCCATAACCGCGAAACCGCCAGCGCGTCGACCGACCGGTTGCCGAGGCGGTCGGCAGGTTTTGCAAACCAGATTGAACGAAGAGGACATCCCGTGGACGCGAATGCCCTGTTTCGGCCTGAGGATTACTCCGAGCTGACAGCGGACGAAGTGGCCTTGCTGCAGTTAGGCTATCACAAGGCAATCAATGCGTTGCGTCGCAACATCACTCCGCAGGGCTTCACGGCCTGTTCGTTGCACGACAACCAGGTGTACGGAACCGACGCGAACTACCGGGCGGTTTGGGCTCGTGACGGGGCGAAAACAATCGTCTGGACACTGGACCGGGAAGACGAGGATATTCGTGTTTGTCAGGCGGCGACACTTCGGACACTTTTGTCGCATCAATCGCCGGCCGGTCAAATTCCGGGGAGTGTCGGGATCGACGATGGCAAAGCCGAATACTCGGGAGTCGGTGGAATTACGTCGATCGATAGCGGTTTGTGGATCATCATTGCCTGTTGGCGGTACGCCGAGAGAACCGGTGACTGGTCGATCGTGGACGAGTACTCGCACCAACTGCAACGGGCCATGGACTGGCTGGGGGCTCACGATTCCAACAACTGCGGTATGCTGGAGATTCCCGAAGCTGGCGACTGGACCGATCTGTTTGCCCGCAGCTACCACGTCTTGTACGACGAGGTCTTGTGGTATCGCTGTCTGGTCTGCTACGCGAATATCCTCAGGCATTTGGGGGACTCTCAAAAGGCCGAGGACTACGCTCGCTGGGGGGAGCATGTGCAGCGGGTCATCGTCCGCAATTTCTGGCCGTCCACATCACCCTTGCAGACCGAGGGGATTCCGAGCTTTAGCGATGTGCAGTTCGCGTTGGGTGATTCCCGCTACCTGGTTGCGGAGATCTCTCCCTTCAACTTCAGCTGGCGTTGCGACGTCTATGCCAACCTGCTGGCTTATCTGACAAATCTGATCGACAAGTCGCGGGCCGAGATGACGTTCCGCTTCATGTGGGGTGTCGGCGTCAGCGAGCCAAGTCCGGTTCGCAATCTTTATCCTCCGGTTCAAGCGGGCGATAAAGAGTGGCGGAATTACTTCACTGTCAATCTTCTCAATCTTCCAAACCACTACCACAACGGCGGGATTTGGCCTTTCGTGGGCGGGTTGTGGGTGCGATATATTCATAAGCTGGGTATGAAAGAGCTCGCCCGCCGTGAAATGGTGAAATTGGCGAAATTATGTGCGATGGGTGTGGCTCACGAATGGGAATTCAATGAATGGCATCATGGCGTGACGGGCCGCCCGATGGGCAAGGCATTTCAGGCCTGGACGGCGGCCAGTTTCATCAAGGCCTGCCACACTTTACAGTTGGATCCCGAATCGATTGACCACCAGGAATAAACTCCACGTAAGGTTAGTCACGCGCCGACAAACCGAGAAGTAATCGTTCAGTGGGGGTTGCAATTGTGCTCAGGATTCGCATGCTAAGGAGAGTAATACATGTCCCGCTGCGCCGGCTCCAGCGGGTTGACATGATGGAGAATGTGAATCTGTCCCACCGGTCCTTTTTAGTCCGGATCGCCGCGAGCCGCCAGCACTATTGATCTGCATCAGAGACCGTTTTCGGGCTCGCTGAAACCATCGATTATCGCTGTTCGGGTATCAGACGGATTCATTGTCGGGTGTGGGATTCGCTCGATCATCTCCGTAACAACCAACAGAAGATCGGAGGAAAACGCGTGTCACCACGGATGTCCAAACGGATCATGATGATTTCGACCCACGGATATGTGGGGGCCCAGCCCGAATTTGGAAAACCGGATACAGGCGGCCAAGTTGTTTATGTGCTCGAACTCTCTAAATGCCTGGCCCGTTTGGGCTACAAAGTCGACATTCTGACGCGGCGGTTCGAAGATCAGCCTGCCAGCGAGACTGTGTCCGACCGCGTCCGTCTGTTGCGATTTCCGTGTGGTGGAAAGGATTTCATCCCCAAGGAACATCTTTGCGACGCCATTCCGGAGTGGGTCCACAACGTCAACCGCTTCATCGAAAGCAAGAAGTTGCGGTACACGTTCATTGACAGCCATTACTGGGATGCGGGAATCGCCGGTCAGGCGATTGCCAATCGCTTCGGCATTCCCCATGTGCATACGCCGCACTCCATCGGCGCCTGGAAACGGGACAACATGGATGGAGACGCCGAACTCAACGAACGGAATTACAACTTCAAGCAGCGGATTCGTGAAGAGAAAATCGTCTACGACGAATGCGATGTGCTGGTGGCGACAACGGCACCGCAACGCGAAATGCTGCTGGCCGGAGAGTACGACGCCGATGCCCGCAAAGTCGCCGTCATTCCGCCCGGTTACGACGACACACGATTCTTTCCGGTCTCACAGGCGAGTCGAAATGCCTTGAAGCAGGAATTGGATGCCGAAGGGAAGATTGTCCTCGCGATCGGACGGATGGCCCACAATAAAGGGTATGACCTGCTGATCCGTTCGATGACCAGCGTGTTCGAACGGGTCCCCGATGCACGGCTGATGTTGGCTGTCGGTTCGACCGAACCGTCGACCCGTGAACTCGAGCAGATTGAAGAACTACGCGCACTCGCTCGCACCTTGGGCATCGAAGACCGGGTGTTATTCCGCGATTACATTCCCGATGACCAACTCCCCGACTACTACCGCATTGCCGACGTCTTTGCGCTCAGCAGCCGGTACGAACCGTTCGGCATGACGGCCGTCGAAGCGATGGCTTGTGGCACGCCGACCGTCGTTACGACGGAAGGGGGGCTGTGGCAGTTGGTGCAGTGGGGACAAAGTGCGTTGTACGCGAATCCCTTCGATCCGCCCGCATTCGGCCAGGCAATCTCCACGATCCTGCAATACCCGCGGATTGCATCTCAGTTGGCACGCGGTGGTTCGCAGCAGGCACGCGCTCGCTTTACCTGGAACGGCGTGGCGCAGCAGATTCTGAACGTACTTTCGACTGTGGAAGACGCCGACGCGGTCAAGGCCTCCCGGTCGACTCCGCGGCTGCAACTGCCAGAAACCATCAATATCGGTACTGACGAAGAAACATTCTTCGAGCCGGAAGCGGCGGTGCAGCCGTAACGCAACGGAGAATAGTGCAGCCGTAACGCAACGGAGAATCGTGCAGCTGTAACGGAACGGAGAAAGTCGTCGTCTCAGACGATTCAGGAGAGCTCGCGGATGGACACGTCCATGGCATTGGTTTGCGACGTCGACGGCACTCTGCTTGGTGACGACGCCGCACTCGGCCACTTTGCCGAGTGGTATCTGCAACGCGAACGCGAGATCCGCCTGGTTTACAATTCGGGGCGGTTTATCGACTCGGTGATGGAGTCGGTGGCGACAACGTTGCTGCCAACTCCCGATGCCATCATTGGTGGTGTTGGGACAGAGATTGGATTCCCAGCGACGGGAAATCGGCTCACCACGTGGTGGGAACGGTTTCACGAGTGGAATCCAGACGCCATCGCCGAAATGCTTAAGGACGACCCCCGATTGCAGCCACAGCCGGCAGAGTTTCAATCGAATTACAAGCGGAGCTACTACGCACACAATCTCACGCCGAGCGAACTGGATGAGCTGCATCGGCGAGTCAGTACCGTTTCGTCCGCCAGTCTCGTTTATAGTTCTCAGCGAGACCTGGACTTTCTGCCGTCACAGGCTAATAAGGGAACGGCGACAGCATTCCTTGGATGTCATTGGGGACTCTCGTACGACCGAATCATCGTTGCTGGTGATTCCGGAAATGACAAAGCGATGTTCGAGCTGGGCTTTCTGGGGATTGTTGTTGCCAACGCACAACCCGAACTGCAACAGCTGGCCGACCGGCGGATCTATCTCTCCCCGTACTCGTATGCCTCGGGAGTTCTGGATGGTCTGCGGCAGTGGCTGCCCGATGATCCCCCCCCACTCCCAAGCCATGTCTCTTCGACACTCGCCAGCAAGAGCGCCGAATGATCTGACGATTCTCCCAGACAAATCGGTCGCGGATTCGCTCCGGTCGTTTTCTTCTCCGGCGGTCGGCGTGTAGAATCGGAACGTTCGGTGGTTGCTGTTCCAGCCCAAGGCACTTCTGCGCCCGCATCGTGCGGCCGTTACACCAATCCGACAACAACCGGGTCTCGGTCTTCCATTGTCGGGAACCGAAAAGATCACAATCGTGTGTGGGGAGATCAGAGATGAGTGGATCGGACCTTTCGAACCGTGCACTGTCGCGGCGCAGTCTATTGCGCGGCACAGTCGGAACTGCGGCTCTGTCTTCAATGTTGCGGCAGACATCGCTGGCTGCGGGCGAGGAGCGGGTGACAACCAATGGTCGCATCAAGCAGTCCATCGTCTTCTGGTGCTTCAATTTTGCGGGCGAAAAATGGTCTCTCGAAAAGACCTGCCAGGTCGCTCAGCAACTCGGCTGTGCCTCTGTGGAACTGGTTCCGCCGGAACAGTGGGATACGCTGAAGAAGCATAATCTGGTCTGTGCGATTGCCCCCAACGGCATGCCGGGGCCTCCCTTTATGCGCGGATTCAATAACCCACGCTATCACGACGAGGTTCTGACGCGGACGCGGTCGGCCATCGATTCCGCGGCGGAGGCAGGCTTCCCCAGCGTGATTGGATTCACGGGTTTCAAATACAATGTTGCAGAGGATCCCACCAGTGGCGAAATCTCGCTCGAAGACGGGGCCGACAACTGCGTCAAAGCATTGAAGAAGATTGCCGGCCATGCCGAGAAAAAGGGCGTGACGTTGTGCGTCGAGCACCTCAACACGCGTGACGACACGCATCCCATGAAGGGGCATCCCGGTTACCAGGGGGATGATCTCGACGACGTCGCGGAGATCATCCGCCGAGTCGACTCTCCTCGCGTTAAACTGCTGTTCGACATCTATCACGTGCAGGTAATGAACGGCGATGTCATCCGCCGCCTGGGGCAGTACCAAGATATCATCGGGCACGTTCACACTGCCGGCGCACCCGGACGTGGCGAACTGGACGACACACAGGAAATTCAGTACGCGCCCATCATGCGGAAACTGATTGAAATCGGATACACCGGATACGTCGGGCAGGAGTTCATTCCGACGCGAGATCCGCTGGCTGGACTTACGCAGGCCGTCAAATTGTGTGATGTCTAGAACCCGTTTCAAAACCGGTTGGTGGCGAGTCTTCGGCCAGCATTCACAGG
>CALJUK010001033.1 GCA_937975745.1 uncultured Planctomycetaceae bacterium
CGTCCAAAACCGTTAATTCCAACTTTCACAGCAGCCACTGCGCTAACTCCTTCAATCTGGAGGACCAAATGTTTCCAAGTGTTTTACGTGTCATTGTTCCGAGCGAGGTCTTCCGGCGAGCGCACCGCCACCCGTCAGGGATCGTCGCGGTCATCTGCAAGCGGAGTCGATTTCCACTTCGAAAGCAACTCGACCAAAGGCAACTCGTCCGAACTGCAGATCGGCCTGATGCAGCATCACCGCGTCTAACTGTTGTCGTGCGACGAATGGTGAGCGCATGGTCTCTCGGGTGACCAGCGGGAATTGTAGTGAGGCCGGGAATCGCAAACAACCATGCCGGGGTCGAACCACGCCGTTCATTGTGGAGGAGCACGGTCCAGACCGTGGCCTTGCTGGGCGAATTTGCCGTCCGATGCGCCGTCCGAAGCGTCGTGCCCCTGCCGGAAGACTCGACCGCGGCGTTCTGTCACCTACAATGCAATTCGGGCGACACGGCGATTGGGACGACACGCGGGAGGTGAGCTGTGCCGACGCAAGGGTGAGGTACCGAACGCAGCAGTGACGGCAAGACGAAAGTGCAGGACGGATGGGAATGACGAACGGCAGAAGCGACCTCGTCATGCGACGAAGCGTCTCCCGGGCAGGACTGATTGCGATCGGTGGCGGCTTGGCGTTCTCCGCTTACGCGTGGTACGGCACTCGATTTCAGGAGTGGATTGCGCCGGCGGGACGGATTGCCTGTGTCGTTGTCGGGATTCTGATCTCCATCTGGGGCCTCAAAGAGATCCTCCTGGCGGCGTTTCCCCGACTACGGTCCATCCATCGGGGAACACGCTACCAGCATCGAATGAGTGTCCCCAAAGAGGGGGTCCTCTACCTGAACATCATGTCGGCCATTCTGATCGGGGCAATGATCGGACGCTCGAACTTGCTGTTGCTGGTCTTCTCGATGATGGCGGCGCCGTTCATTCTGAATGGCTGGATCATATTCAGTATGCTGCAGCGTCTGTCCGTCAAACGGGTTTTGCCACGCAGTGTGATGGCGGGGCAGCCAGTTGCCGTTGAGATTCAACTGACGAATGGAAAAGCGTGGATCCCAGCCTGGTTGATGGGCGTTCATGACATCATCGAGAATCGTTTCGAGAAGCTGGCGGCCTCGGTCCTGTTCACTCGGTTGCCCGGAGGCACGCGGCGATCGGCAAGATATCGCATGCGGCTGACACAGCGAGGGGAGTATGCCTGCGGCCCTTTGAGAATTGCAACGCGGTTTCCTCTCGGACTTGTCGAGCGGGCCGTTGAAGTGGCTGACTTCGACACGATCCTGGTCCATCCGCAGGTCGGGCAGCTGACCCGGGAGTGGCGACGGCAGGAATTGATCGCTCATGAACTGGTCCAAAGCCATCGGACGCGGCGGGGTGTTTTTGACGACGAGTTAAACCATCTGCGAGAGTACCGCAGTGGTGACAACCCTCGTTCGATTCACTGGCGGACTTCGGCCCGGCGGGGAGATTTAATGGTTCGCGAGTTCCATCAAAGCCGCGAACTGGATCTGGCGATTTACCTCGATTTGTGGCAGGACGCGGACCGGAATGCGAGACTGCGGCGTGACGAACGAGTGGAACTGGCGGTGAGTTTCGCGGCGACGATTGCCCTCAATCATCTACAGGCACATCGAACGTCAGACTTGCGGGTTGTGGTGGCGGGACTGCGGTTCGAAACATGGTTCGGCCAAGCTGGCCCCGCCAGTGTCGACGCGCTGATGGACATGCTGGCATTGGTTGAAGCCAACACCGGCGAGATGTCAGATCGACTGTTGGACGACGCCTCTCACCAAAATCCTGCCAAGGCGCGTGTTGTCGTGATTAGCACTCGACCGGGCATTGGCAGTCGGCCTCTGCCGTTGGCTCGTGTCACGGACAAAGGAGCGAACGACAGGAACGGAGAGAGCGAAGCGGCTAGGTCGGCGGTCGCCGCCTGGCAGGTGTTTGAAGCGGATCCCGCGAAGTTGTCGACGTACTTCGTCTGCGAGGATGTGTCGTTTGCCGATGGTGTGAAACGCCTATCTGGGAGAGAAGTCGCGTGAGTCTGTTCACTGTGACACAATGGAGTGTTTTCGGAGTCACCGTCCTGGCGTCGCTGATTCTAGCCGGTGCCGAGGAGGTTGCGTTGCCGGCTGCGATCACCTTGCCGGTGGCCGTTGTGACACTGGTATTTCGGACTTCCTCTGGCGAGCGTTTCCTGCTGAATACGACCGTTGCCAACGTTTGCGGCGTGGTGGCGTTTATCGCGGCAGCAGCGGAGTTTTCGTTCGGCGGTATCGAGGCGAGACTACTTTCCGGTGCGCATCTGCTGGTGTATTTGACGTGGATCATGCTGTTGCGGAGGTCGACTTCATTTCAATTCTGGACGTTACTCGCGTTGTCTGTCATGCAGGTGGCTGTCTCGGCTCTGCTGACTCAGGCGAGTCTCTTCGGCCTGGAATTAGTTGGTTACCTGGTATTTACCGTCTGGACCCTGTCGATCTTCACGCTGTACCGAGCACGGCAGACTTACGAGGCAGTTGCCCATGCCGAACTCCGCGAGTCGACCGATGAAGACGGTGGGAATCTCGATACAACTGAGTCCGAATCGTCACTGGAGGCGATCGCCGCCTCGGGCGAAACAAGGCCCTCACTTGTTGATTCCACCGTCGTATTTCGGGGAAGCAGCACGCGTGGGGGCGTGCAGCGGGATAAGCAGTTCGGAAACGCCAACTTTCGCTTCGCGACGGGAACGCTGGTGACATCCGGTGGCTCACTTGTGATGGGGGCTCTGCTGTTCCTGTTTATTCCCCGAACGTGGATCGGAGACTGGCGGTTCTTCGGCGAAATGGGAGATGCGGCTGCCCGACCAGTCACCGGCTTCAGCAGTGACGTACGACTGGGGGGATTTGGTGAAATCCTGGAAAGTGTCGAGCCGGTGATGTCCGTGGAACTGGTTGACGCCGCAACGGGTGCCCCGCTGGGAATGCAACAATTTGCGACGCGACGCGGGGCAGATGAGCCGATGTTTCGCGGGACAATGCTGCGACAGTATGCCCGCGGTGGTTGGAAAGGGTCGTCGTTTCGTTTCAGAAGCGAAGATCTGCCAACCGAAGTTCCGCTGGGGATGCGGTCCCGATGTATTGAGGCGAGGATTGTTCTGGAAGACATCGGGTCGCCGGTCCTGTTTACGCCTGCGGCTCCGATCGCCGTCATCACTGACGACATTTCGCTCGTCCCGAGGTATCAAAGGGAAGGCTGCTTGCTGTACCGCTCGTCTCGGTTGTATCGATCGGCTGCACCCATGAAATACAGCTGCATCGTCGAGAAAGTATCGTCACCCCCGGATCGCCCCCGGAGTCCCGTCTCGCAGCGACAGATGCCCGTGTACCGCCTCCGCGGTCGGATACAGCCTTACCTGGAAGTTCCGCCAGGGCTCGAGCGAGTTCGAGAATTGGCCAACCGGGTTGTCAGTAATCAGGCTCGTTCGAACAGGCCACTCCACCAGGCAGAGGCGCTCGAAGCCTACCTCAGGGATTCCGCCGAGTTCGGCTACTCACTCGACATGTCAATTTACGATTCCGGTGTCGATCCCGTGGAAGATTTCCTGTTTAACCGAAAGTTCGGTCATTGCGAGTACTTCGCTTCCGCGTTGGCGATCATGCTGCGTTGTCAGGGAACCCCGACGAGATTGATCAACGGTTTCAAGGGAGGGGAACTCGATGATTCCACCGGGAAGTTCGTTGTGCAACAGCGGCATGCCCATTCGTGGGTGGAGGCATTGATTGGTGAGGAATGGGTGACGTTCGATCCGACACCCGCCGCTCGGGCGGTTTCCGTCGAAGAAGTCACGCACGGGTTGTCGTCGATCCAAAGGCTGACGGGGACGATCCGCAGTGTGTGGAGCAGTTACGTCCTGCAAATGGACCTCGCGAAGCAGAATTCGTCGCTGTTCAAACCGATCAGCGATTTTGTTCGTCAGCTTTGGGACGCCGGCGTGGGCGGGCGCAACCTCTTCTCCCAAGTGCTTCTGTGGATCAGAGATTTCTTATCCAGCCCGCGCCATTGGATTAGCTGGACAGGCGGCGTTGTGACCTTCGTGTTGCTGACGTTACTGGCATTCGCGACGATGGCAGTCAAGCGAACTCTTGTATGGTTGGTGGGCTGGCAGCGTCGCTCGCGAAACCGTCGCCGTGGTCCACAGCAGTTAATCGAGTTTTACGAACGCCTGAAGCGGGCTGCGGCGGAGCGTGGCATTCAGCGGAGTGAGAGTCAAACGGCAGCCGAGTTTGCAGACACGATTATCAGAATGACACTGCAACACGCCCCCGACACGGCGGGTGACAGAAGCGAAGCGTACTCTGCCCCGCAAGAAATCGCACGGAGCTTTTATCGCGTTCGATATGGTCATCACGACCTCGATCAGCACGAGCAGGACGCGATCTGGAGGCTGCTCGAACAGTGGGAGGCCTGCCTTCGTGGGCAGAAGACTTCTTCGCCAGCTCTCACGGCCAAGGCAAGTGTGTAACAGAGGTGATCGCACTTTCACCTGCTGCGATGGACTCTGTTAAATGACGACGGTCGCGACGAAACGCGGTCGGCCGAGAACCGATGTCGGCATTGATCATTGTTACGATGTCAAAAAAACACCCCGGTGGGACGACGGGTCCTGCCGGGGTGTCTTGACTTGGTGTCGATCAGGCATCCATCAATGGTGGCTGCCGAGCTACTTCACCTTTCCGTAGAAGCCGGCGTCGTTTAGCGCGCCGATGACCTTGGCGGCATCGAGTCCGTCTTTCTTCACGGTGATTGTCCGTGCTGCGCGGTCGATTTCGATGTTGCTCGAAGCGATCCCATCGACACTGGTGAGGGCCTCTTCGGCGTCCTTCACGCAGCGGCCGCAGCAGAGGTGTACGCCAGTCACCGTAACAGAATTTCCCTTCGCGTTCTTCGCACCCGCATCGGGGAATGGGACGGCTTCGCTGCCGAACGTCGCTGTTCCATAGAACCCACCGGCCGCGAGAGCGTTCACTGCGGCTTCGGCGTCGCCCTTCTTTTGTGAATCGAACGTGACGGTCATCGTCTCCCGGTCACAGGCGACGTTGGTGACTCCGGCGACCCCCTTCAAGGCAGCGTCGACACCTTTCACACAACCACCACAACACAGATGGACGCCCTTGACTGTGGTCTCAGCGGCCGTAAGCGATGTCGGAAGGCAGACAGCGATGAAAAGAGCGGCAGCAAATGCGTGACGTATCATCGAACGATCCTTTCGAGGCAGGTCCAATCGGGGGGGGCTGACGAGATCGCGTCGCCAAATGAATTAGCGGACGTCGTAGCCATGTAATCGATTATCGACTTTCATCAGCGGTGGGTCAACTCGGAGTTTTATTCGAATCGCCCACCGCCGATTTCGCGACGAGCGACGAGTACGGGCAGGCGACCAGTTGGCCGGTCTCTTTCTTCTCAAGCGGAGGAACGTTGACGGAGCAATCCGGTTGTGCAATCGGGCATCGCGGGTGGAAACTGCAGCCAGTCGGCTTGTCGAGTGGAGACGGGATCTCCCCCTGAAGTTTGACCCGGCGATGTCGATTTCCGCCGGGAATCGGCTGGGGAACCGCCGAGAGCAAGGCCTGGGAGTAAGGGTGTAGCGGATCATGGTAGACTTGGCTGGATTGGCCCAATTCGACCAGGTTTCCCAGGTACATTACCGCAATGCGGTCACTGATGTGATGGACGACCGAGAGGTCGTGCGCCACAAACACGTATGTCAGACCGAACTCGTTCTGCAGATCCTGCAGCAGATTAATCACCTGGCTTTGAACAGACACGTCCAATGCCGAGACCGGCTCGTCCGCGACGATCAGCTCTGGTTCGACAGCCAGAGCGCGGGCAATGCCAATCCGCTGCCGTTGACCGCCGGAGAACTCGTGCGGGTAGCGGTTCGAATACTCAGGCGGCAGGCCGACTCGATCGAGCAACTCCGAAACGCGGCGGCGGCGATCTTTGACCGACAGCCGTGTGTGCAGTATGAGCGGACGCTCGATCGTGGAACCGATGGTCATTCGGGGATTCAGAGACGAGTACGGATCCTGAAAAATCATCTGAATCTGCGCTCGTAACGGCCGCATGTCCCGCCGATTCTGTGCCAGAATGTCGACGGGCCCTTTCTTGGTGTAAAACAAGATTTGGCCGGTTTGGATCACGCCGGGCGACATTTCTGACAGCAGATTGCAGATGGCCTTGGCTGTGGTTGTTTTCCCACAGCCCGACTCGCCCACCAATCCGAGAGTTTCCCCGCGATGAACCGTCAGCGTGATGTCGTCAACGGCGCGGACCTCGCCCACCTTATGCCGCAGGACGCCACCCCACACCGGAAAGCGAACGCTCAGGTTGCGAATCTCCAAGAGTGGTTCCACTACGTCGCCTCCTCTTCAAGAAGGTGACACCGCACGAGTTGTCCGTTCGCCAACGCGTGTAGTGGAGGTTCTTCCCGGTGGCAGCGGTCCATCACGTCGGGGCAGCGGGTGCAGAACCGGCAGCCGGTCGGCATGTCCAGGATCGAGGGGACGTTGCCGGCGATCGCGTTCAAACGAGACTTTGGCTTTTGATGCGGTCCGGGCAGCGACCGTAGTAGTCCCTGGGTGTAGGGGTGGCGGGGAGAATTGAAAATGTGCTCCGTTGTGCCCGATTCCTGGACGCGACCGCCGTACATGACAATCACGCGCTGACATGTCTCGGCAACCACCGCCAGATCGTGTGTGATCAACAGGATCGCCGCCGCCTCGCGTTTCTGGTTCAGCTCGATCATCAGGTCCATGATCTGGGCCTGTGTCGTGACATCCAAGGCAGTCGTGGGCTCGTCTGCGACCAGAATCTGTGGATGACAGACCAATGCCAAGGCAATCATCACACGCTGCCGCATCCCGCCGGAGAATTGATGCGGATAGTCGCCCATTCGTTTTCGGGCATCGGGAATGCCGACGGCCGTCAACATGTCGACTGCCCGCTCGAAGGCCTCCTTGCGAGTGACTTTTTCATGGGTGCGGACCGTTTCCATCACCTGCATGCCGATACTGAAGACGGGATTGAGTGCCGTCATCGGTTCCTGGAAGATCATTGCGATCTTCTTGCCACGGATGCGGCGCATCTGCGAATAGGTCAGCTGGAGCAGATCGATGTCTTCGAACAGGACCTTCCCACCGGTGATTTTTCCGGGTGGATCGGGAATCAGCCGCATGACGGAAAGCGCCGTGACGGTCTTTCCGGAGCCGGACTCGCCAACCAGACCAAGCATTTCGCCCGAGTAAAGCTCAAAGTTCACGCCGCCGACAGCCGTTGCGGGGCCATGATCGGTCCGGAACTGAACTTCCAAATCCCGCACGCTGAGCAAAGGCTTGCGGGGGGAGTCCTGCCGGGCGGTGGTGTCCTGCTTTTCGGGGGCGGAACTCATCAACGTAACCTACTGAAAATCTTGGGGTCGAATGCTTCGCGAAAGGCCTCACCGATGAAGACAATCAACTGCAGCGTCAGGAACATCGCGGTCAGCGGGAACAGCACCAGATGCCACTGTTGCAGGTCCTGCTTCGCCTGGCTGAGCAACTCACCCCAACTGGACGTCGGTGCCGGCAGACCAAAGCCAAGAAAATCGAGCGAGACCAGGGAGCTGATTGAAACCACAATCGCAAATGGCGCGAAGGTGATAATCGGCGTGAGTGCATTGGGAAGAATGTACCGCAGAATAATGGTCGCATGCGACTCGCCGATGGCGATGCCTGCGGCGACATAGTCTTTCGACTTTTCGCGGTAGAATTCCCCACGCAGATAATACGTGATCTGCATCCAGCCAAATGCCGCCAGAATGCTCACCAGCAGCCTAAAAGACGGCGTGAAGATGGATGCCAGAATGATGACCGTGTACAGAAATGGGACAGCGCCCCAAATTTCGACCAGGCGTTGACCGATGATGTCGACCCAACGGCCGAAATACCCGAGCGCCGCACCGATCACGATTCCGACTGCGTACGAGAAGAGCGTCACCACCAACGCGAAACTCATGGAAATGCGGAACCCGTACGCCAGACGGACCAACAGGTCGCGGCCACGATCATCCGTACCAAGCCAGTGCTGTGCGGACGGGGGATACGGCGGGTTCCCCTCTTGTTCGAGGAAGCTTTCGTTGGGATGGTTGGGAATGACGGGCAGGAGGACAAAATTCCCCATGTTCGACTCGCGGAATTGTTGCTTCAGCTTCCGGTAGTTGGCTTCGCCCTGCACGATTCGACCAGAGTCGTCTGTCTGGTTGAATTCGCTCCCCAGGTAAATCAATTCGCGGCCATAGCCAAACGTGTCATACAGGTAGGACTTCGCGGCGGGAAAGTAAAAGTTTCCGTCGTAGCGAACGACGATGGCTCGGCTGTTCATGATGAACGGCAGAAAGAACGAAAGTACGTACGTGCCGAGCAACAGGACGAAGCTGTAGTATCCGCGACGGATCCGCCGGAAACGTCTCCAGCGGAGACGCATCGGGGAGAGTGATTTGGTTGACGTTGTGTTCGCTGACATCTATTCGAATCGAATCCGCGGGTCAATGACGGCGTAGAGCACGTCGGAGAGGATGTTTCCGAAAAGAATAAGCACGGTATTAATCGCCAGAATGCCCATCACCACGGTGTAATCGCGGCCGAGAATCGACGTGTAGCCCAAATAACCAATTCCGTCGATATTGAAGACCCACTCAATGAGGTAGCTTCCGGCCATCAGCACACTCAAGGCGTGCCCGAGTCCGGTCGCCAGCGGAATCATCGAGTTGCGCAGTGTGTGCACGAAGATCACACGATTGGGAGCGAGTCCCTTGGCGAAGGCCGTCCGAACGTAGTCCTGCCCAAGGTTTTCCATCAGCGAATTCTTGGTCAGCATCGTCAGTGTGGCGAAACTCCCCATCATGTAACAGAAAACGGGCAACGCCATGTGGTACGAGCGATCAATGATCCGCGAAAGGAGTGACAGTCGATCCCATTCGAACGTGCCGAAGTCGTCCGTCACGTCATCAAGGTCTTCCATATTGCGGACGATGGAGGGAAGCTCTTCGTAAGTGCTGGTTTTGATGTCCCCCAGGGGAAAAACGTCGTAGAAGCGTCCGCTGGCCAGAAATACCAACAGGAGTGCACCGAAGGCCCAGCCGGGAATTGAATATCCAACGAACACAACTCCGGAGCTGAAGACATCAAACGTCGATCCGTGCCGCAGGGCTTTTAAAATGCCCAGGGGGATCGAAACCAGGTACGCCAGGAAGAAACCGGTCAGTCCAAACGTCAGGCTGATGGGAAACCGTTTTGCAATCAGGTCCCAGACCGGTTCGCGGTAGACGTAGGACTCCCCGAGATTCAACGTGCAGATTTTCTTCAACCACAGGAAGTAAGCCTCGTAACCGGGCTTGTCCAGGTCGAACTGTTTCTTGAGTTGATCGAGTGAACGACTGGGAATACTGGCCGTGGGGTCGACAATGTTGGAGGCGCCGGCAGACCCGCCCGCTTCTCCCATCGCCTGTGCCTGCCGCATCCGCATAATCTCGCGTTCGAGCGGACCGCCTGGTACAAGCCGGGTGATCGTGAACGCAATGATCGTGACTCCCAGAAACGTGGGGAGAATCAGCAGTAAACGTCGGATAAAGTATGCTGTCATTCGGCATCCATGGCACGTGACACATTCGAAGGCGTGCAACGGGGTGATCGGTTGGTTGAACGGCCAGACCCGCTGGTACTCGTCCGAGCTGGTTCAGTTCGAAGCCGTTCAGAAGATCGGCAGGTCACGTCGAGAGTCTGCTGAAGCTGGCCGCCGGGTGTCGCCTTCCGAAAAAGGCGAAGCGGCCCGTGTCAGTCACTTGATCACCTGTGCTGTCTGAGCGGAGTCGTCCCAAGGGTGCAATTCGAACGGTGGAATTGGCGCGAGCGGAGCGCCACTCTTGCGGGCGGCCTTCAGGGCCTTCTCTTTCTGAGGATCAACCCACCAGTTGGTGAAGGCCCCGCGCCAATCCTGATGCTTATGGAACACGGTCGCGGGCGTCCCAAACTTGTTCCAGTACATGATTCGTTCGCAGGGGAGATACCACGCCAACGCGTAAGGATGCTCGTTGAATAGCAGTCCGTCCAACTGGCGAAGCATTTCAGTCCGCTTGTCGTTGTCAAACTCCTTGTCGTATTGCTCGATGAGGGCGTCAATCTCGGGATTCTTCATCCCGGTGATGTTGTTGCTTCCCTCGGCATCGGCCAGGCTGCTATGCCACATCT
>CALJUK010001034.1 GCA_937975745.1 uncultured Planctomycetaceae bacterium
GGTTGCCCCGCGGCTACACGTCGACCGTCTCGATGTGAAAGACTTGGTCCAGCTGGGTGATTTCCAGCACTTCGCGGACGTCGTCAGTCGGGTTGAACAGATAGACTTCGAGCCCCAACTTCCGCATGCTGGCCAGCACACCCAGCATTCCGCTGGGAAGTACCTTGATGCCGGTCAGATCGCAGGCCAGCGTCTTGGTATCGGCTGAACGAACCAGGTCGGCCAGTTCGGACTGACAGTCATGCACCGATACATGGTCCAGGAAGTCGTGCCCCCAGAAGCCGATCACGGTCAGCTGTCCGGACTGATAAACTTCCAGCAGACGGGACTGGTTCATCCTGCGTTCTCTTTCCAGAGGTCGTTTTGATACCGATCCTTGCGCGGGTTCCAGACGCTGTGAACGGGTTACTTCAGGCAGCGGCTGAAACCCCGTTTGAGTTCTTTGCGATGTGCCGGAGTCCACCAGGCGAGGAACTCGCGGCGGAGGCGTTCCATCTCGATCTGTTCGTTCTGCAGTAGGTCTTCGAGGAAACTCCGATCGATCGTTGCCGGGGAACTGGCAATCCACTTCTGCAGTAACGACTGTGCTGTCGCGTGGTCATTGATGGCCCCCAGTCGATCCTGCAGGCGGGCCAGCTTCGGGTAGACTTGCTTCGTCATCCGAGCGGGAAAGGCTGACGCGAGCAACTCCACGGCGTAGCGAAGCTGTTTCCCTTCAATCCGCAACGCATGCAATGCTGTGATGTCGGTGACGTCCTGTTCTGCGGCGGCGAAGAAGTCTCGCAGAATCGGCCGAATTCGCTTGCCGGCAAACTGCCGAAACGAGACTCGACCCGATTTGGAGTCGGAGTGCTTGTCTTTGATGTGGGCCAGTGTCTTCACCAGCGATTGGGCCAATTTGCCAGACTTCCCCCACTTCTTTTGCGACTTTTCGACGTCGCGTTGGGCCGCCAGCCGCTGTACCCATAGCATATTGATGAAATGGTCCGCAGGCGGGAGCGCCGCCATCGGCGCCAGTCTCGCTCGCAAGACGTCGCAGTCCCGCGCTTCGTTGCTCCTCTTACGAATTTCCCGAACAATCTTTTCCAGCTTGAGGCGATTCTTGTCGCGGATCAGATCGCCGAACACTTCGAGGACCGCGTGGGTTCGGCGGCAGGAGACTCGCAATTGATGGACGTACTCGGGATTGGTCATCGCACTCGAGGCGGCCAGGGGGAGAATTGCCACAACTCGTTCCAGTCGCGACTGCAGAGCACCGATCGCGACTTCTGCCAGCGGGGAATCGGGGCCGAAGCCACGCAGCCACTTATCGCCATTGGGCACCACGCTGGTGGACTCGTCCTCCGTAACAGCCTCTGAAACGGACGCGTCTTGTTTCGGATCGCTGTCGGTAGCGACGTCCGCCGCTGGGCGAGAATCGTGAATCTGATCGGCACCGTCTCCAGCAGTGGTCGGCTTGACCGCTTTCGAGTGTTGCGGCCTTGTGTCCATTTGAACCGCGGGGGTTACTACGGCGTCGGCTGCGACGGCAGATTGGCGTTTGGTGGTCATCCGCTCTCGTGTCCTGTGAAATTGAGCCGCCCGAACTCGATCTTAGCATTGCAGTTCTTTCGGCCGCCAGACTTCAATCGATTGAATCGCCGGATGGCTTCTCAGCTGGGGCCAGTGATCGACTGCAAATTGAGCCCCAACCAGGGTTCCGGTGGGTATCCGGACCCGTTCGCCAGTGAGGTTTGCAATCACGTCTTCAATCGCGGGGTTATGGCCGATCAAAAGTGCCGCCCCGGCCTCGTCTGGGAGTGTGCTGGCAACGGCCAGAACGTCGTCGGCGGAGCACTCGTAAAGCCGGTCGGTGAACTCTGTCTCGACGTCCGCGGGCAAGTCGAGTTCAAGCCCCTCTAAAGTCGCCCGAGTCCGGGCGGAAGTCGAGCAGCGGACGGCCTCTGGAACGATTTGCAGTTCGTGGAACAACTTCCCCATCCGGCACGCATCCCGTATTCCCCTCTTCTTCAGGGGACGCTCGTGATCGTCCAGTTCCGAATGTTTCCAACTCGACTTGGCATGCCGCAGTAAATAGAGCGTCCTCACACGTTGTTCCTTCTCGTTCTCAGCGGGATGCCCGGGCCGGAACCTGTGCTCGGGCGTCGATTCTGGATCGGCGATCGCATCAGTTGACATTGTTGGGACGGCACCACTACACTCGCGACCATTGACCTTCCATAGAATTTGGCAACGCGACAAGACGAGTGTTTACAAAGGCTTGCGGTTGGAGTGTTTGGCGGAATTTGCCAAGTTGTCCGAGCGGAAGTGTTTCCTTTGGCGAACTTACCTCCCGTCGCGTTTCCTTCGTTTTTCAGGCGCGAGTGAACGACTACGATTTTCAGGGGAATCGCAAACGGATGCAATCGCTTATCACTGAAGCACAACGGCGGGTCAGGCGGCTCGGACTGTTAGCGGGAAGCGGGCTACTCGGTCTCTGCGCCCAAACGGCTCACGCTGCCGAAGCGACCGGAGTACCGACGGCTGAGAACTGGGTTGTGGCGCTGGGCTGGGCAATCGCCTTGGTCTCGTCACTGTTAGCCTTGTACTTCGCGTACTCGTTTTTTAAGTGGATGCTGACACAGGACGAAGGCGACGAGACGATGGTTCGCATCGCCGAGCACGTTCGTGCCGGTGCCGCTGCGTACCTCCGACAGCAGTACAAGGTTGTGTTTCTCTTCTTCGTCATCGTCGCGATTATCCTGGCGATTATGGCGTTCGGCCTGGGAGCCCAGTCGAAGTGGGTCCCGATTGCCTTCCTGACCGGGGGATTCTTCTCCGGCTTGGCTGGCTTCTTCGGTATGAAGACGGCCACGCTGGCCAGTTCCCGAACGGCACAGGGCTGTAAGAACTCACTCAATGCCGGCCTGCAAGTCGCCTTCCGCAGCGGTGCGGTCATGGGACTGGTGGTCGTGGGCCTCGGCCTGTTTGACATCTGCCTGTGGTTCGCCGTGCTCCACTGGGGAGTCGGTATGGGCTTGGTGGAAATCACCGTGACCATGCTCTGCTTCGGAATGGGGGCCAGCAGCCAGGCGCTGTTCGCCCGCGTCGGCGGCGGTATTTTCACTAAGGCAGCCGACGTTGGTGCTGACTTGGTCGGCAAAGTCGAAGCCGGCATTCCCGAAGATGACCCGCGGAACCCGGCCACCATCGCCGACAACGTCGGAGACAACGTCGGGGACGTCGCCGGTATGGGGGCCGACCTGTACGAGTCTTATTGCGGTTCGATCCTGGCCAGTGCCGCATTGGGTGTCGCAGCCTACAACGGCTATCCCAAGATGCAGCTGATGATGTTGCTGCTGCCGATGGTTCTCGCTGGTGTGGGCATTCTGATTTCGATCGGGGGAATTTTCCTCGTACGTACCGAAGAAGGTGCCTCGCAGCGAAACCTGCTGAAGGCATTGGCCCGCGGAATTGATATGTCGGCAGTTGGTGTGGTCATCGCCTCGCTGGCTCTCGTCTACCTCATTCTCGTTGTTCCATCCACCTCCGCTGGAATTCCGGAAGGTTCACTCCTCCCAACGGGCAATGCCCTGTTCGGTGTGTTTGGAGCAATCGTCGTCGGTCTGGTCGCAGGCTGGATCATCGGGAAATGGACCGAATACTCGACCAGCGAAGAATACATGCCGACCAAGCGGATTGCTGACCAATCCATGACGGGGCCGGCAACCGTAATCATCGCAGGCGTTGCCGAGGGCTTCTACAGCGTGTGGGTGCCCATTGTGACGGTCTGTGCCGCCATCCTGGTTGCCTTTGGTGCCTGTACCGGCTTCAACTTTGAAAGCCCAGAGCTGTTCGCAATGGGACTGTACGGTGTGGCCATCGCTGCCGTCGGTATGCTGAGCACGCTGGGAATCACCTTGGCGACCGACGCTTACGGCCCCATCGCCGACAACGCTGGCGGTAACGCCGAAATGAGCCACCAGGAGCCTGTCGTTCGTCAGCGGACCGACGCTCTGGACAGCCTCGGGAACACCACCGCTGCCACGGGCAAGGGTTTCGCCATCGGCTCGGCTGCATTGACCGCGTTGGCGTTGATGGCTGCGTACGTGGAAGAAGTCCGAATTGGCCTGGATCGCTGGGCGGAATCGGTTCCGAATCTGGTCGAGACAACCGATCTCAGCGAAGCCCACGCCATCAAGGTTCGGGAAGGCGTTCTGGCCGTCCGACCCGTGGGTGCCGAGCACCCGGAATCCTACCTGGTGTTCTACGCCTCAGAGCGGCATCGCTCGGACAATGATCGAACTGTCCTGAATGCCAAAGTCGGCGAACCCTTCCAAGTCAATCTGCAGGAAATGATCAACAACGATAAGGCGGTTCCCAACGGAGAGGCGACCATGCCAGACTTCGTCCGCTTCTACAATGTCACCGTCATGAACCCCAAGGTTCTGGTTGGTATCTTCCTCGGCGTCATGCTGGCATTTGTCTTCTGTGCCATGACAATGAAGGCTGTCGGTCGTGCCGCCGGCTCCATGGTCGAGGAAGTTCGCCGCCAGTTCCGCGAGATCGCCGGCATCATGGAGGGGACAGGAACGCCAGATTATGCGTCCTGCGTCGCCATCAGCACCGCAGCCGCTCAACGCGAGATGATCGTTCCAGCCTTGCTGGGATTGATCGTCCCGGTTGTTGTCGGACTTCTGCTGGGTGTCGGCGGGGTGATTGGCATGCTGGCTGGTGGGTTGACGGCCGGTTTCGCCGTCGCAATTATGATGGCCAATGCCGGTGGTGCCTGGGACAATGCTAAGAAGTACATCGAAGCCGGCGCCCATGGGGGCAAAGGGACCGATGCCCACAAGGCAACCGTCGTAGGCGATACGGTTGGCGATCCGTTCAAGGATACCAGCGGTCCCAGCCTGAACATTCTCATCAAATTGATGAGCATGGTTTCTGTTGTGTTTGCCGGCCTGGTGGTCAAGTACGGTTTGAGTATCTTCTAGAATTGATTTCCAGACCGCGCGCACCTGTCGCGGCCGACTGCGTCGACCGAGAGCGCCGCTTTCACGGCGTATCGCTGACAGGCTGTACGCAGAACAATGTGTGAATCACCGGTGGACGGTCGGGCTTTGCTCGGCCGTCCACGCGGCGTTTACGATCGATACGAATCTTGTAATAGAGACCGTCGCCAGCCTGGCCATTGCCGCCTGGCAGAGTTTCTTGAACTCCAGTTTGAAACGTTGTCGACACTATGGGAGGCCCGACCATCGATCAGCCCAAACCAGAACAGGGCGATGCCGAATTACGTTGTCGCCGCAGCCTGGAGCAAGCTTGCCTCGCCGCGAAGATTGCCGATGATTACCGAGGGGCCGACACGCGAGTCTTCGACCTCACCAAGGTTACTCCGGTCTTTGACTACTTCGTGATCACTACGGCGACCAGCCGCCGGCAGGGGACCGCGATCGCCGACGAAGTCAATCGTCGCTTCAAAGAACTCGGGTCGACCAAACTCGGAACGGAAGGTTACGAATCGGGCGACTGGATTCTGGTCGACTACGGCGACGTTGTGCTGCACGTCTTCATGCCGGAAACTCGAACCAACTACGACCTGGAACACCTCTGGGCCGATGCTGAAACGGTCGACTGGGCCCAAGTTCTCGCGTCCGAATAGACGCCCATAGACGCCCTCCGTCCGCTCATCCCTGGACCTGCGATTGGCTCCCGCAATTGCGGAACCGTGTCATCGTCGAGGTCGCCTGACACCCATTGGCCGGTCGGTGATTTGCTGTCCGGACATTATTCTGTTTCCCTCTGTCGGCCGATCGCCATGAATGTGTTGCACCTCCTCAAATCTCGGTTCAAACCAGTTCTGGCGGCATACGTCTCCGATCCGGAGAAATACCTGGCAATGATTCGCCCCGCTGGCGACACGCGGTTTGGCGACTTCCAGGCGAATTTCGCCATGCCTTTGGCCGGTCCGCTCGGTCGCAAGTCTCGCGAGATTGCCGACGAAATCGCCCAGAAACTCGATCTCGCCGATCTCTGTCAGCCGCCGGAGGTGGCCGGCCCGGGGTTCATTAATCTGCGACTGCATGATGACTGGGTCGCAGAACAGGTGACGGCAATTCTGGCGGATGATCGCCTGGGTGCCGAAAGAGTCGCGGATCCCCGTACCGTCGTCGTCGACTACTCTTCCCCGAACGTCGCCAAGCCGATGCACGTGGGCCATCTGCGAAGTTCGGTCATCGGGAGCGCTCTGTACCGTGTCTTTCGCTTCGTCGGGCACCGTGCAATCAGCGATAATCATATCGGTGACTGGGGTACGCAGTTCGGGATGATCATGTACGGCTACAAGAACGTCCTGGACTCCGAGCGCTACGCCAGTGACGCCGTTGGAGAGTTGGCCCGGTTGTATCGGCTCGTCAATCAACTGTCGGAATATCATGCGGCATGCGAGTCCATCCCCAAGCTCGAAGGCATCGTCGCCGAGCTGAAGAACCGACTGCAGGCCGCCGAGCATGCGGTCCAGTCCGACCCGAAGAACAAGTCCCTCAAGAAGGCTCGCCAACAGGTCGCAGTGCAACTCTCCGAGGCGGAGGAAGCACTGCAGTCAGCAGTCGATCGAAAACAGTCCATCGATAACGACGTGGACCTCAAACATCTGGCGGACGCGCACCCGACGATTGCCGTCTCCGCCCGCAATGAAACCGCGAAACTCCACTCCGGCGATGAAGAGAATGTCCGCCTGTGGGAGCGATTTCTTCCCGAGTGTTTGAAAGCCCTCCAGGGTGTCTACGATCGGTTGGGGATCGAATTCGATTTGTCGCTGGGCGAGAGTTTCTACCAGCCAATGTTGGCCGACGTGGTGAAAGAATTACGGCAGACGGGGTTGGCGCGGGAAAGCGACGGTGCCATCTGCATCTTCGTTCCGGACAACGACGCCCCGTTCATCGTCCAGAAAACAGATGGTGCCTTCACCTACGGGACAACTGATTTTGCGACGGTGAAATACCGTGTGGAAGAACTCCATGCGGACCAGGTCCTGTACGTCGTTGACACACGACAGAGCGAGCACTTCAAGCTGCTGTTTGCCACGACCCGGTTATACGGCTATGACCAGTTGGACCTTCGGCATGTCAACTTCGGGACGGTGCTCGGCGATGATAAGCGTCCGTTCAAAACACGTTCGGGAGATACGGTCGGACTCGAAAGCCTGATCGACGAAGCAATCACCCGCGCACGACGGATCGTTGATGAGAATGACGACTCCAAAGAGCAGCCGGAACTTCCGCCAGAAGAGCGAACCCGCATCGCCGAGATTGTCGGCGTCGGAGGCATCAAATATGCCGACCTGCGACACAATCGCGAAAGCGATTACGTCTTCAGTTGGGACAAAATGCTGGCGACGCAGGGAGACACGGCGACCTACATGCAGTACGCCTACGCCCGCATCTGCGGGATCTTTCGCAAAGGAGGCATCGAGCGGGAATCGGTCCGTTCGACCGAGAAACCGATCTACTTCACGAATCCGGAAGAACGAGCCCTTGCGCTCCAACTGCTGCGGTTTGCCGATGCTGTCGACGATACGGTGAGTGATTGTCGCCCGAACATTCTGACGGCGTATCTGTTTGAGACGTCGAACGCCTTCTCCGCGTTCTACAACGCCTCACCAGTCCTCAAGGAACCCTCCGAAGAAATTCGCGACAATCGATTGCGATTGTGCGACCTGACAGCGCGCGTCCTGGAGCGGGGCCTCGATTTGCTCGGCATCGGTGTCTGCGAAAAGATGTGACCCCGGCTCACTTCCAGAAGCGGTTCCAAAACCTCTGTGTGTTTCGACTTCGTCCTGTGAATTCTGGCCGAAGTCGCGCCAACAACCGGTTTTGAACCTGGTTCTACAAGCCAGAACTCCCACCGACAGCTGTGACGGGTCTCTTTCCATCAGACTCGGCCGCGATGGTCACGTGCACGTCTTTAAAACCGGGTGTCTTCGAGAGCGGATCAACTGTGTGCGGAACAAGCACATTGGCCTCGGGGTAATACATGGCCGCATTTCCCGAGCGAATGTCGAATTCACGAACCAGAATGTACCGCATCTCGCCGGCTTTGCTGCGAATTCTGACTCGCTGGTCGGGTTTCAGCCCCATCCGGCGGATGTCGTCGGAGTTCATCAGAATGATGTCCCGGCGTTCCTGACCACGGTACAGGTCTTCCTCGTCGTAGACGACGCTGTTGAATTGCCCTTCGGACCGGATCGTCACCAACCGCAGTTCCCCGTCGGCAGGCGATTGAGCGGGGAGCGTAATCGCGTGGAACTTCGCCTTTCCGTTGGCCGTCGGAAACTTGTGATCCCGGACCGCCCGACCTGTGACGTAGAACTCTTTCTTATCCTGGTTCAGCTGCTGCATTCCTTCGTAACCGGGAACCAGATCCGCGATCAGTTCTCGGATCGCAGCATGGCTTTGCAACCCGGTCCAATCCACGCGTGTCGTGTCACCGAAGAGTTGCTGACCGATTGTCGCCAGGATTGAAACTTCACTGCGGGGATTGCTGAATCGAGACGGCCCGCCGTCACTCATCCGAACGAAGCTGAACATGGATTCCTGAGTCGTCGCCTGTGGTTCTTCATCCCGCGGGAGAACCGGAAGGATGATTGTCTCCTTCCCCAGTCCCCAGGCATGGCCCGTGTTGAGGGTCGTCGACAGATACACGATCGTGTTGATCTTCTCCATGGCAAGCTGTGCATAGGCGGAATCAGGATTGCTGCCGTAAAGGTTGCCCCCCAGACAGAATGCCAGGTCCATCTCGCCGCGGTCCGCCGCTTCCATGCAGGCCATTGTGTCGTAACCGGGAGACTTGGGGACTTCGATGCCGAGCCTTTGCTCGAAGCGTTCCAGCATTGCCTGTTTGAGTGCCGGCGTGACACCGACCGAGCCGAGCCCCTGCACGTTGCTGTGTCCGCGGATGGGCATCAAGCCGGCGTTCTTCCGCCCGACCATTCCGCGCAGCAATGCCACGTTGGCGATCATTTGCACGTTGTTTGTTCCGTGCCGATGGTGAGTGATCCCCATGCACCAGCCGATGACCGCATTTTTCGCGTTCAGGTACGCTTCGGCGACTTCACGGATCGCCTCTCGGGGGACACCCGACTGGGCGACAATTTCGTCCCAGGTGGTAGATTCGATCTGCTTACGGAACTCCTCAAAGCCCTCCGTATGTTCGGCAATAAATGCGTTGTCCTGTGCGCCCTGTTCCAGAATGTCTTTTGCGACACCGGACAACAATGCGAGATCCCCACCAACGTTGGGCTGGACGTACTGGGTGGCGATCTTCGTACCGAACAGCAGACTGCGGACATCGCTGGGAACACGAAAGTTGACCAGCCCGAGTTCCTTGAGCGGGTTGATGACAATCACCTTGCCACCATTGCGCCGAAGTTGCATCAGCGACTTCATCAACCGGGGATGGTTTGAGGAAGGATTTGCTCCGATCAGGATGTAAAGATCCGCATGCTCCAGGTCATCGAGCCGAACGGTTCCCGCACCGGTGCCGATACTTGACCCCAGACCAACACCACTGGCTTGATGGCAGTAGTACGAACAGTTGTTGACGTAGTTTGTCCCAAACAGCCGCGAAAGCATCTGCAGCAGGAAGCCCGCCTCGTTGGACGCACGGCCGCTGGCGTAAAAGAAGCTCCGCTCGGGCCCGGCCTCTTTCAGGCGGGCCACAATTCTTTCGAAAGCCTCATCCCAGCTGACGACGCGGTACTTCTTGCTTCCCGCTTCCAGCAGCAGCGGGTCGGTCAGCCGGCCGGAGTTTTCCAACTGGCGGGGAGAGAGGCTGCGCAGCGTGTCGACGTCGGTTTGTTCGATAAACTCGCGACGGATGGCTCCCTGCATGTCGGAAGCCATCGCCTGGAACGACTTCTTGCAGACCTCGGGAAAGTAACCCGCTTCGTTGACCATGCCCCCCAATTGCCCGCCCATGCCGACTGCGCAGGTCTTGCAGGCATTCTTGGACCGCATGGCCTTCCACATCTTCCACCAGCCCACGCGGTTCGCCAGTTTAAGGCTGTAGCCGATAGCCTTCCAACCGCCGCCACTGCGCGGAGCCTTCACTGTTTTCATCAATGGAATCCCCAGCTGACCGTCTGGTTTCGATAGTGTTTCAGTGTATGAGACGGGTGAGCCTGTGTGAACGGCTTGCAACTAGCTCGGCTGGCTTGCCTCGCGAATCCAGCCCCGTAACAGGTCGCGGAGGACAGCCAGGTCCTTCAGTAGTTTCGACCGGTCACGATGCGCGTGTTCCAGGCACCACGGCCCATGAAAGCCGGCAGCCCATCCGATCCGGAAGCATTCTTCCAGCGGATACAGCGGATGTTCGCCCCCCGGGCCGATGTCCCGCGCCTTGAAGTCACACGTGACCGCGTACGGGAACGATCGACGAAGTCCGTCCAGCCGAATGTCCGCGTCCCAATTCCCCGTGTCCGGGCAGGCTGCAATGTCGTGGCCCAGTTTCTCGATTAACTCCGCCATCGAGCCCGGATCGGACTGCATCCAGCCATAGTTCTCGACCAGCATACCGATTTGCCGATCTGCGGCGTAGTCGGCCAACTCGCGGTAGCTGGCGATGTGAATCGCCATGTCGGGCCGCTCTTTGCGGGGAAGTGGCCGAGCCCAGCGGAGCCCCAGCACCGCCGCGGCATCGATCGAGCGTTTGTACTCGGCCAGGGCGTGCTCGCGGACGGACTTGTCCCGGCTGTTCATATCAAGTTGGCTTTGATTCAACTTGAGATTTGTGAGGATGCATCCCTTCTGTTCAGCCTTGGCTCGCAGGGCTTCCAAGTCGCGGAAATTCGCCTGTCCGCTCGTCGATGTATTCAGATCGATGATCCGCATGTCCAACTCGTCTCGCATCAGCGTGGGAAGGTCGAGCAGTGTGTATTTGCCGTCGGCCGTTTTCTCAGCCAGATGTCCCGAGAGTGAAGACGTGGTGATCCCGACCTCTCCCGCCAGCGGATTTCCCAACGGGCCAACCTGCACCTGGGCAGATGCCTCGCGATGCGCCGGCGGAAAGAATGTCCCGGCCGCCGCGGCGACCGTGGCAGAGCGAACGGCCGAATTGAGAAACGATCGCCGTGAGACATCTGCGGACGGTTTAGACATCGGACAACTCCTGTCGAAACAACCTTTCGCGAGCAAACGGCCCGGGAATTGACGTCACACGACTTGTCTGACCGTCGCCATCGCATCCTGGCACAGTGACAATGCCCGCTCTGGATCAGGCGCCTCGGCTATCACACGGATGATCGGCTCGGTATTGCTGGCGCGAACCTGGACCCATCGGTCGGACCAGTCGAGCCGTAAACCGTCCCCCTCGCTGGCTGTCGCGTCGGTGTAGGCCGCACGCAGGGCCGCGCACGCGGCGCCAACACTTTCCCGGGGACAGACCACCTTGTCTTTGACAATCGTATATTGAGGAAGTGTCTCGACCCAGCCAGCCAACGTTGAACCGCGGCGAGCCAAACCAGCCAGAACGTAGGCCATCGAAACGAAACTGTCGCGGACGTACCCGACCTTGGGTTCAATGACGCCGCCGTTCCCTTCGCCTCCCAGGACGGCCTTGACCGACCGCATCTTCGCACAGACGTGGGCTTCTCCCACATACGATCGATGGAAGTCGCAATTGTATTTGTCCGCGATGTCGGCCGTCACTCGGCTGGTGCTGCCATTGACAACGACCGGACCGGGGTAGGACTGCAATCGGTAGTCGGCCGCCAATGCCAGCGTCAATTCTTCGCCGATGTACCGCCCCTGATTGTCGACAATCGCCAATCGATCGGCATCGGGATCCTGGGCGAAACCGACGTCCGCGTTTGCCTGTCGGACCGCATCGCACAACCCGGTCAAATTTTCCGCGACCGGTTCGGGGGTGTGCTCGAATCGGCCATCGGGCGTTTCCCCCAGCACCGTAACGTCGCAGCCAAGTTCCTCCAGCAGCCGCGGACCGGCGACACCACCAGAGCCATGATTGCAGTCCAGGACCACTTTGAATTTGCGTCGACGAATCTCGTCGACCGGAACCAGTTTGAGAACACGGTCCAGATGCGGGCCTGCCGGATCGGGCAGAACCTCCACGCGTCCGAGCGCATCCCATCCGCGATAGGCGAACTCACCCGACTTAAGCAGTGCCAGGAGCTTTTCACCGGCCGGCGCATCGTAGACTGAACCGGCAGGGGAAAAGGGCTTCAGGCCGTTCCATTGGATCGGATTATGGCTGGCTGTGATCTGCAGGCCGCCAGCCGCCTTGTAGTGTTGAACCAGGACACCGCATGTCGGCGTGGTGGCAATGTCGGCATCGAGCACCCGACAGCCGCAAGAGAGCAGCGCCGAGATGACAGCGTGTTTGATCATCGGGCCGGTCGAGCGACCGTCGCGCGCCAGCACAATTGCCCCCCCGTCAGCCAGTGTTCCGACGGCAGACGCAAATCGAACAATATACTCCGGGTCGAGTCCATCTCCGATGACACCGCGAAGGCCCGAGATACTCAGAATCCGTTCAGTCACCGCACATCTCCTTATCATTTATACGTTGCCGATCCCAGTCATTGCTGCCGGTCAGAAATAGCGAAATCAAGCGTCTGCGTGTAGTCCGACTGTCGTGTCCTGCAACGAATGTGTCGTCCGGTTGCAACGATTCTGGAATCACGGCTTGTTTGGTTCTGCCGAACCTTTCAAACGAAACCACCGCCCCGTCGAACGCTTTCGCCATTCCTCTGCTTCCGCCTGGCAGGTCACAACGCGACTGTGAACGAGTTCGATGAGTTCCGCCTCGTTCCCCTTGCCGAACAGCTCTTGAAGTTGTTCGAACGGGATAGGCTCGCCGAAGACAACTCGAACCGCCCGTGGTTTCAGCCACAGCCGACCGCGCGGCAGGGCCTGGTCTGCCCCGGAGATGCCGACTGGAAAGACGGGGACGCCACCTCGTTTCAGCAGGGCGATGAATCCCGGCTTGAAGTCCCCCACGCTGCCGTCGTTGCTGCGTGTTCCTTCGGGAAAAACGCCTACCAGAAAACCATGCTGCATCCGCCGAACTGCTTCCTTGATGCTGGTGGCGCTGGCCCGATCTCGGTTGATTGGCATGACGTAGGTTTTGCGGAGAATCCACCCAATGACAGGGACGCGGTACAGACTGTCCCGGGCGACATAACTAATTGGACGTCGCAACGGCAGGCCGATGAGGATTGGATCGAGAAAACTTTGATGATTGGCGAGTATCAAACCGCCCCCCTCGTGCGGGATCCGATTTACATTTCGGGCGCGGTACCGCAGATAGACAACGAGAAACAGCTGTGCAATCAGTTGAATGCCCAGCCAGACCGCGTTACGTCGAGTCGGTGACGGAAGAGCGGCTTCAGCCGCTACCGGGGCCGGCGCAGTCTTGCAGTCCGGCTGGCGGGGCTCGTCGGTGACATCGGGCTGCGACACGGGGGCCACTTGCTTACCGGCCTGAAAAGGAAATCGCCTGCCACGTCGGCTGCGATCTTGCATGAATGACGCCAACTCGCTTGGCCGGCTGTGTCCTCTCAGGACCTTTCGTTCCGGGCGAAAAAGCGGGTTCGCGGCTCGTTGGCCACTCGGTCTCTGATTTTGGAACCGAAAACCCTCGGTTGATGCAACAGTAGGTTCTCTGGGACCGGTCCGACATTCAAGCCCGATTCATCAAAAACCACCCGAAAGGACGCCTTCAAATGCCCGACCGGCCGGAGGGCATCCGCCGACAGCCGCGCCGCAGAATCCCGTTCCTCCTGGTGAATGGCGATTTCGTCGGTCGCTGGCTAGGATCTGGTCACATTCAGCCCGCCATGCCCGGCAGACCACGACCCGGTTCCGCGCGAAGTCTGAACTCAGGCGAGTTTCGGACACTGCCGTGGAGATCGAAGCTGTGGAGTTCAACGCCACGGAGTTCAACGCCACCGGGGCCATCGAACGGGCTACCCAATTCGTCCACTTTTCGGACTGGCGTGTCAAATCGCATCGTCCGGCAGGCAATACAACTTCGGACCGAGGAGAAACCATGGACCAGCAAGAACTGCAACTGGCGACGTTGTGTTTGCACGGTGGACAGGTCGTCGACCCCACCACCAACTCGCGGGCCGTCCCGATTTACCAGACGACATCCTACGTTTTCAACGATACCGATCATGCGGCCAACATGTTTGCGTTGAAAGAGTTTGGCAACATTTACTCCCGCATCATGAACCCCACCTGCGATGTGCTGGAAAAGCGGATCGCGCTGCTGGAAGGGGGCTCGGGGGCATTGGCTGTCGCATCCGGACAAGCAGCCGAAACGCTGGCCATTCTGAACATTACTCAGGCGGGACAAAACATTGTCTCTGCCACTAGTTTGTACGGCGGGACGTACAGTCTGTTTCACTACACACTCCCGAAAATGGGTATTTCGACGAAATTTGTTGACCCGGCCGACCCCGAAAATTTCAGGAAGGCCATCGACGACAAGACTCGGCTGATTTATCTGGAGACGATCGGCAATCCCCGGTGTGACGTCCCCGATTTCGAGGCGATTGCGGCGATCGCTCACGAAGCGGGTATCCCTGTCATGGTCGACAATACATTCGCGTCACCGGCACTCTGCCAACCGTTCAAGTACGGTGCCGACATCGTCATTCATTCCTGCACGAAGTTCATTGGCGGACATGGTACGTCCATCGGCGGGATCATCGTTGAAAAGGGAGATTTCCCCTGGGATAACGGCCGATTCCCCGAGATGACCGAACCCGATCCGAGCTATCACGGTCTCCGTTTCTATGAAGCACTCGGCCCGATGAACATCGCCTACATTATCAAGGCCCGAACACAGGGGCTTCGTGACATTGGACCGGCGATGAGTCCGTTTAACGCGTTCCTGTTCCTGCAGGGAGTCGAAACGCTGCATCTGCGGATGGAACGTCATAGCCAGAACGCCCAGGCCGTCGCGGAGTTCCTCGAGAGCCATCCGAAGGTGAACTGGGTGAATTACACGGGGCTCGAGTCGCACCCGTCATACCAATTGGGCAAGAAGTACCTGCCCAAGGGGTGCGGGGCCATCATGGGCTTCGGCATCACAGGTGACACGCCCGAACAGCAGAACCAGAACGGCATCAAGTTTATCAATCAGGTGAAGCTGTTCTCGCACCTGGCAAACGTCGGAGACAGCAAATCGCTGGTGATCCACCCATCGAGTACGACACACCAGCAGTTGACCACGGAACAACAACAGAGCACGGGCGTCACCCCGGACTTCATCCGCCTCTCGATTGGAACCGAAGCGATCGAGGACATCATCGCGGACCTGAAGCAGGCCCTCGACGCCATCTAGTACGCATTGAGTACAACTGTGGCGGCGTTTGGACGCCGAATTGCCTGCCAATCAGGCGGTTTACGCCGCCAGAACCCGCTACAGTGAAACGCAGCGCGCTCGAGAGTGCTGTCCAGAGGTTGTCTCGCGTGACGAAATGACTCGGGCCACGCAAGATCTTGCAGAGTTCGTGGTCGTTTCGTCGATAGCGGCGCGGCATCGACCGCTCTGTGGGAAAGCCTTTGCGCTCTTGTGCACCGCGGCAAACCGCGGCGTGCAAGGAACAATCGGCACAATCTTCCACGACGCTTGTGCGACTTGCAGGTGAGGAAAACCGGCACTATACTTTCGCCGTCAGCTGGCCGATGAATGGACAATCCACGCCCCCGTAGCTCAATTGGCAGAGCAACTGACTCTTAATCAGTAGGTTCTTGGTTCGAGTCCAAGCGGGGGCACTTTGAAAGCCGTTTCTCCGAAAGGGGTTACGGCTTTTTTGATTGTTGGGCTCTATGGTCAGAAAATGTTTGGTGCTACACCGGTGCTACGCATTTCAGCAAACAACTCGCTTGTGGTCGAAGATTCCGGACGCAGATTTGGGCTCCGGCAAATGCTCGGTTCACCTTGACTGCGAGATTCGCTCCCATGGTGCTGATGGCCTTCTTTGAGTGCGGTTGAAACTATCGGGAATGTGGACCGGCTGGAGGGAAGCCAAGACACGGACAGGCTGCCAATGATGTTCCGCCTTTCCAAGAAGCTCTCCGCCAAGATCAAAGTGCCGGTGATCGAGACGCTGGCACTCCACCCCGATCCTCTTTGCGACTGGTCCGGACATCTCTTCACCGTCGACCGCAAGCAGCTTGTTCTGCTAACCAACACGGCAACGCTCTACTCGCTCGTCTTCCCCGGTCGGGGCATCTCCAACGCTGCGACGTTTTGTGAGCAGGCGGATCAATCCATTCGGGAAGCCCTGGTTAAGGAAGGGCTGTCCGTCGAATTGCCTGTCTTCGACGCAGCAACAGTGCGATTCTCCAAAGCCCTCAACCGGACCGTTACCGGCTGCATGACTGAGTTCGTCAAGGAGAGTGAGTTCTTGATGTTGGAGCGGGGGGTCTCGCTGAATGAACTCGCCTGGAGACTGAACGAAACGCCGGTTGCGACGCTCCGGTACGATCATCCGCGACAGGCTCTCACACTGCTGATCGAGAGTCGGATCGGCGATTCTGACTAAGAGGGGGCAGAAAATGGCCACAAGCGGGTTACCCGTTCAACGGCCAAGGAGGCGGTTGATAAACCTGCGCTTTACCTCTTCTGCCTTCTTCCGTTCTTTTGACTCTTCGCTTCGGTCAGTCTGCTTCTTGGCAACCTCGTCAACGGTCACCGTTCCATGCTTCAAAACGCCGTGTTTCAATAGAAACGATTTGAGGTTCACGGTTTCTCCCTCTTGGCATGGACTCTACATCGGGTCGCCCCTCGCCATACTGAACACATTGACATAATTGTGCATCAGTGCTGGGGCCAACTTCAAGAATCTTTCTGCCAGGAAAGTGAGAAAGCCGTGGAGTCACCGTCGACTTGAGAAGCTATCACGTATCGACTGGGAAAGTGCCCTCTTTCGTCAATTCTGGCCGGGACTGAGCTGATTCACGACACATTCTTCCCCTGCACACCCGGTCACGGTACTCTGGGAGGCACGGTATTCGCGCGGGTCAGGTCAGTAAGGACCGCCGGGCGTTCCGAGCTCTCTGAGGTAGCACCGTGACGGTCGACAAAAAATCGCTCAGCGAACGCGATATTTGTACGCAGTACATCACTCCCGCCATCCAGCAGGCCGGGTGGGATTTGGCCACGCAGGTCCGCGAAGAAGTCTCCTTCACCGCTGGGCAAATCATCGTGAAGGGGAAGACCGTTCGGCGGGGGACGCCCAAGCGGGCCGACTATATTCTCTACTATCGCCCCAACCTGCCGATCGCAGTTGTCGAAGCCAAAGACAACAACCACTCGGTCGGCGGCGGGATGCAACAGGCTCTCGAATACGCCGACGACGGACTCGCCCTGGGCCTGCCGTTCGTCTTCAGCAGTAACGGCGATGCGTTCCTGTTTCACGATAAGACAGGAACCGGTTCGACCGTCGAGCAGGAACTTCCACTCGGTTCTTTCCCTTCTCCTGACGAACTGTGGAGCCGGTACTGCCAGTGGAAGGGACTTGATTCGGGTGCTCAACAGGTCGTCACGCAGGACTTTTATTCGGACGGCAGCGGCAAGTCTCCCCGCTATTACCAACTCAATGCCGTCAACCGCACGGTCGAAGCCATCGCACGGGGCAATAATCGCGCACTTCTGGTGATGGCTACGGGGACTGGCAAGACCTACACCGCTTTCCAAATCATCTGGCGGCTCTGGAAGGCCGGGATCAAGAAGCGAATTCTGTTTCTCGCTGACCGCAACATTCTGGTCGATCAGACACGGGTGAACGACTTCAAGCCGTTTGGCCCGGCCATGACGAAGATCACCAAGCGGACGGCCGACAAGTCCTTCGAAATCTACCTTGCTCTCTACCAGGCCATCACCGGTGTCGAGGAAGACAAGAAGGTCTTCAAGGAATTCTCTCCCGACTTCTTCGATCTGGTCATCGTTGATGAGTGTCACCGGGGCAGCGCTGCCGACGATTCGCAGTGGCGGGAAATCCTTGTTGACGGCGGTTGAAAATGGGGGCGCTGGGCGGCCGAATTCAGGGGCGCTG
>CALJUK010001035.1 GCA_937975745.1 uncultured Planctomycetaceae bacterium
CCTGCAGCCTTTCGGCCGGAATCCCCGGCTGATTACCTGCGAATGCGAACGGTCCGACGTCCCCAGCATGGTACAAGTACTTCACATCTCCAACGGCAAGACGCTCAACGGCAAACTGCAGGCCGACGGGAACCGGATCGATCAATGGTTGAGTTCCGGCAAACAACCCGCCGAGATCATCGAGGCGGCGTATCTGTCGTCGCTGTCGCGTTACCCAACAGAGAAAGAACGAACCCAGATTTTGTCGGTCCTGGCTGATGGAAAAAACCAGGTCGTCGAGTCCCAACCGACCAGGCCGTCGAAGAGCGATACGCAGAAGAAAGAATCCGACAAGAAACCGAAATCCGCGGAAGAGATTGCCCAGCGAATTGTGTTGGAAGATCTGCTGTGGGGAATCATGAGCAGCCGCGAATTCCTGTTTAATCATTAGTGGCGAATCGAATCTTTCGAATCTGCTGCGCGGACGATCGATGATTTGTGAGCCCTTGTCCTTGAGGAAGCGGAACTGGGAGTGGGCGAAGACACGAACATTGTTTGAAGTCGCTTCCTCCCCTCTGTTCCCTTCCTGCCAGGGAGTCGGACAGATGGTCTATCACACTGGCCGATGTGACTTCAGTAAAAAGAGTCTGCTATGTCCAAGCTGCCATCGAGTCTGATACGAGCGGTCCTCATCACGGGTCTCGTCATGACTTCCGGAGCGACGCACTCGATCCGGGCTCAGGAAGCGGCCGGCGACGTTCCCGACTACACCCGCGACATCGCGCCGCTGTTCCGAAAGTATTGCGAGGGGTGTCATAACGCCAAGGATCGCGAAGGGAGCTTGGCACTCGATACGTACGCGGCATTACAGAAGGGAGGAGAACGGGGGGCGGCGTTTCTGCCTGGCCAGCCCGCCAACAGCCGACTGTTGCGTGTGCTAAATGGTCAAGCAGAACCGGCCATGCCTCCCGAAGGGAATGAGGGTCCAAACAAGAAAGAGATCGCCCTCATCGAGGCCTGGATCGCAGCTGGCGCCAAAGGTCCCTCGGGTGCCGAACCCGACAGGACGCGGCTGATGGTTCCGCGAATCAAGCCGGCTAAACAGGAAGCCCTCTCGATCACGGCGGCCGCCTGGTCTCCCGATGAAAGGTTGATCGCTGTCGGCCGCTTTCGCTCGGTCGCGCTGCTCGATGCGCAGACGCTCTCTCCTGTGCGAATGTTGGAAGACCTTCCCGGCAAGGTGAACGGCGTCGCCTTCTCGGCTGACGGCGCGCAGTTGCTTGTGGCCTCCGGTGTAGCCGGCTTATACGGCGAGGCGAGCCTGTGGAACGTCTCTGATGGAAAACCGATCCGCCGAATCATAGGGCATCAAGATGCGCTTTATGCAGCAATTCTCAGTCCCGATGGAAGTCGCGTCGCAACGGCCAGCTACGACCAGTCCATCGGCCTCTGGGATGCGACTTCGGGGGAAGCCATTCGCACATTGAATGGCCACAACGGAGCGGTCTTCGACCTGGCGTTCGACCCGACCGGACAACTGCTGGCCAGTGCCAGTGCCGACGAGACAGGCAAGATCTGGCGTGTCGAGACAGGCGAGAGGCTCGATACGCTCGGTCAGCCGGAAGACGAGCAGTACACGACCAGCTTCGACCCCATGGGGGAACGCGTTCTCGTCGCCGGAGCGGCCAACCGACTCCGCGTCTACCGTGTCGGTTCGCGCGCGAAAGCCCGCATTAATCCACTGCTGTATTCGCGGTTCGCCCACGAATCGCCCATTATTCGGGCGGCATTCACTCCGGACGGACGCTGGTTGGTCACCATCGCGGATGATCGCAGTGTAAAACTGTGGAACGCAAAGGACATCACTCAGGTGAAGCAGTATCCGCAGCAGCCGGACGCCGCCGTCGCATTGACCGTGTCGCCCGACAGTCAGCGGTTCGCGATCGGCCGGATGGACGGTTCGCTGGAAGTCTACTCGCTCCCAACCGACGCCGTCGCCGGCCAAACCGCGGCGAAACCACTCACATCAGACACCCTCACTGGCACGGTCATTGCCATGCCTGCCCAGCCGATCAAGGAAGCCTCGGAAGTTGAACCGAACGATCAGCTTTCCGAGGCCCAGTTGGTCGAACTTCCCGCCGTCGTGACTGGGACGATCTTCCGCAAGGTCGGAGAAGCAGGCGCGTCCGCCGACGTGGATCTGGTGCGAGCCAATTTCCGCGCCGGCCAAGCGTGGATCATCGAAGTCGACGCTGCTCGGAGCAAATCTCCGCTCGATTCGAAGATCGAAATCCTGGATGCGCAGGGAAAGCCCGTACAACGGCTCCTATTGCGGGCAGTCCGAGATTCGTACTTCAAGTTTCGGGGCAAAGACTCGGACATCAGCGATGACTTCCGGATCCACAACTGGCAGGAAATGAGCCTGAACCAGTATCTGTATGCTCGCGGCGAAGTCGTGAAGTTGTGGCTTCGGCCACGAGGCCCCGACTCCGGTTTCAAAGTCTATCCCGGACAGGGAAACCGCTACAGTTTCTTCGGCACGACGCCCGGCGCCCACGCGTTAGGTGAACCCTGCTACATCGTCGAGCCCTATGCCCCCGGTGCCGAGTTTATTCCCAACGGCCTGCCCGTCTTTCCCGTGTACTACGAAAACGACGACGATGGCTGGCGAGAACTGGGGAAGGACTCGCGAT
>CALJUK010001036.1 GCA_937975745.1 uncultured Planctomycetaceae bacterium
AAGTGGAGTAAGCGACTGGGAGGGTTGCAGAGTCCAATTCTTGCGTGTCACGTGAAATTTGGCAATCAGCCGCGACCGACGGCATGGAAACGATCAGCCCGATCATACACCGGATCGGGCCGTTTCGCCCTTTCAGGTCCGTCGAGAAATGGGTTAGATTGCAAGATCGTAGTCAGGCGACTGCCAGAATGTGGTTCGGTCGAGATCGTTCGGCCGGCGACAACTGCAAGCGAACTGGAGCAATACGGTATGAATGAATCAGCCGACGCCCGAATCGGTGTCGTAACAGTTTCGGACCGCGCCAGCCGCGGAGAGTACGAAGACCGGGGGGGGCCAGCCATCTGTGCATACCTGGCCGAGGTCGTTTCGAGTCCTTTCCGGGTGGTCGCACGCGTGGTTGCGGATGAACGTGCGCAGTTGGACGAGACGCTTCGTTCGCTGGCCGACGAGGAGGGTTGCTGTCTGGTCATTACGACCGGCGGGACAGGGCCGGCTCCGCGCGACGTCACGCCCGAAGCGACCGAAGCGGTCTGCGAGAAAATGATGCCCGGATTCGGCGAATTGATGCGGCAGGTCTCGTTGCAGAAGGTCCCGACGGCCATCTTGTCGCGGCAGACGGCCGGCATCCGCGGGAAGACTTTGTACGTCAATCTCCCCGGACAGCCGAAAGCGATCCGTGAATGCCTGGACGCTGTGTTCCCAGCGATCCCGTACTGCGTCGATCTGATTGGCGGACCTTACCTGACCACGGACGAGACGCGGCTAAAGGCCTTTCGCCCCCCACAGAAGTAACGCTCCGAAGTAACTCTGCCGACATGATGTGAACGTGCATTGCACAGCCGATGGACTTTATCGGCCGTCCCGGAGCAGGCGGGCGACTTCGACCGCAAAGTACGTCAAGACACCGTCGGCACCGGCCCGTTTGAATGCCAGCAGGCTCTCCAGTATGACATTCTGCCGATCGATCCAGCCGTTCTGAGCGGCCGCGGAGATCATGGCGTACTCACCAGAAACCTGATAGGCGAATGTCGGCAGACCGAAGGCCTCTTTGACTCGGTAGACGATATCCAGATAGGGGAGGCCCGGCTTGACCATCAGCATGTCGGCTCCTTCGCTCACGTCGAGTGCCACTTCCCGCAATGCCTCATCACCGTTGGCCGGGTCCATCTGGTAAGTCCGCTTGTCGCCACTTCCCAGGTTGCCGGCCGAGCCGACGGCATCTCGGAACGGGCCGTAAAAACCCGAGGCGTATTTGGCCGCATACGACAAAATGAGGACCTGGTCGAAACCGCCCTCGTCCAATGCTTCTCGAATGGCGGCCACTCGGCCGTCCATCATGTCGGAGGGGGCAATCACGTCGCAGCCAGCGGCCGCTTGCACCACGGCCTGCTTCTGCAGCATCTCCAACGTCTCGTCGTTGACGACATAGCCGTCCTTGACCAGGCCGTCCTGCCCGTGGCTGGAGTATGGATCGAGCGCGACGTCGCAAATGACGCCCAATTGAGGGAACTCCTTCTTGATGGCTTTGACAGATCGGCAGACCAGATTTTCGGGGTTAATCGCCTCGCGGGCATCGTCTGTTTTCAGCGCGGGGTCTGTGGCAGGGAAGACGGCGATTGCAGGAATTCCCAGCTCAACGGCTTGCCGCAATTCTTGGAGCAGGCAGTTGACCGAAAGCCGTTCGACACCCGGCATCGACGGGATCGCCTGTCGGAGGTTGTTTCCTTCGTGTACAAACACCGGCCAGATGAGGTCATTGACCGAAAGCTGATGCTCGGCGACCAGTCTTCGCGACCAGTCGGCACAGCGATTACGGCGCATCCGTGTGGTGGGAAATCGGCCGGGATCAGCGGGAAATCGGGGACCCGTCATGTGTTCGCCTTCTCTGAAGCCGCCTCTGCCGCAGACAGAAGTTATATCGATTGTCGAACTGCAATCTATTGATCACGTTCTTTCAGAACAAGCTCGCCGGCTGTAATGACACGGTCGTTGCAGTTCGCCGCGGGATTGTCTCTGGCGGTGTGGCGCACTCAGGGACGATCGTCTCGGATTTCTGCGGATGCGACACGAAGGTCAGCTGACCCGATACCGCGAGGCCAATTCGCGGAATGACTCCAACTGCTTGGGATCGATCGCTCCGTTGAAGTCGAGCGTGACCGTCGCAGACCGGTTACCGGTCAGTTCTTTCGCCGTCACGTGCACGCACCGATTAATGTCATACGAGTAGGCGACCTCCACCGGAGAGCCAGCCGGCAGGTTAGAAGGCAATCGGCCGATCAGGAGGTCGCCCAGAATTGTGCAAGCGTTGATGTCGCTCGCTTCGCCTTCGAGCAGGCGGAAGCGGATCTCTCGGGGATTGTCGGTGGTTGTAACAAACCTCTGTCGGAACTCGCACGGGAGACGCGAATTCCGTTGGATCATAATGTGGTTCCGCTTCAGCGATTTGTCTCGTGGATCGGTCAATTCGAGACCCAGTGAATGGGAATTAACGTCAACCATACTAATCGATTGCAACCGCCGCAGCAGTGCCTGACTGCTGGCCGATCGACCTTCGGTATCTCGCGATTCCAGAATGGCTGCGTGAATCGCGGCACCCCGAGCGACGGCCAATTGCGGATTGAGCACAACAGATGGTGGCTTGCCGACCAACTGTTTGAGCATTCGGAACACGGCCGGCATCCGAGTCGAGCCGCCGACCAGCAGCACTTCGTCCACCTCGTTCGGGGCAACACCGGCCGCCTCCAGGACCAGTTCGGTCGTGTCTTGAGTGCGTTGCAGCAGGTCTGCGGTGAGCGATTCAAACTCCGCCCGCTGCACCCGGACATTGAGTGTCTGCCTTCCCACAGAGATTTGCAGCGGTGTCTGATGCCGGGCGGCGAGCTTCCGCTTTGCCTGCTCGCATTGTTCGCGCAAATCCAGTTCACTCTCGCGATTCTCGCGCGGGTCGACGCCGTGCTGATTGCGAAACGCGACTGCCAAGTGATCAACCAGACGTTGTGTCCAGTCCATGCCCCCCAGACGGACGTCTCCGTCGGTGGCAATCACTTCGAATGATGTGGGAGTGCATCGGACGACCGTGACGTCGAACGTCCCACCACCGAGGTCGTAGACCAGAATCCGCTGGCTGTGACTGTTGTTCTCCAGGTTGCCGAGCTGACCCTGAGTCCACGCGTAGGTCAATGTGGCTGCAGTCGGTTCGTTAATCAGGTCGACTACGTTCAGTCCGGCAATATGGCCTGCATTCCGAGTCGCTGTGCGACATGCATCGTTGAAGTAATAGGGAACTGTGATGACGGCGTTCCCGATGGTACCGATCCGGCGTTCGGCGTCCTGCTTCAGCTTCATGAGAATGCAGGCTGAGACGAATTCGGCGTTCAGATCGCGATCCTGATGGCGAATGGTGAAGCCCGGATGCCCCATCTGACGCTTGACGCCCTGAATGACCTGGGCGGATTGCTCACGCACGACGCAGTCGGGATCCGGACCGACGACTGTCTGGCCGTTGGCAGTAAACATCACCACCGAAGCTGTGATGGGGCTGCCGGATGAGTTTTCGAATACGGTGGGGGCGCCGGCTGCATTCAGCTGAGCAATTGCCGAGTAGGCCGTTCCGAGATCGATCCCAACCGTGCTGCCAGACACGAACGCCATGCCAGGTTACGCCAACTGCAGTTCAAACAGGAATGGGCTGAGAGACGGAGCGGCCGCGAGAGGATTCTGAAAACAAGGCCGCCACGAGCTTGTCACCCTCAGTGTAAGGTGCGCCGTTGTCCAAATGAAGGCCGGAACGCCCAAACAATGACGCATGGCCAATTTGACCATTCTGGATGGTGGAAATCGTCGCGTAGTCGTCTCGACGCGTCTTGCGCGGTGCGGGAGACCGAATCGCAGAATCATGCAGCTCGCTGGAGAGAGGCCTTTCTCACGGTCGAACGCGGTGGACCCCGTGGCATGTCGCCGATTGCCAGTGATCCATTGGCCCCTACGGCCATCGCATGACCGGATCAACGATCGGCATTGCGCGCTGCGGGGAACCACGGGGACGAGAGTCTGCGGACTTCGTGCTCCGGACTTCAACGGTTCAATCGGAAGGCGGCATCAAGTCGGGTAGCGATGACTAATTGAGAGAGGCCCGCAGCTCGTCTACGCGGCTCAGCATTTTGGCATCCGCTTCGCGGAGTAGGGCTTCACCCGCCGCTGACGCGTAAGCCTCTTCGGCTTGCTTCAACTTCTGCTGGGCCGCTGTCTCGACTTCGGCGGCTTTCTGAGCGGCGGCCTTGGTTTCGGCCACTTTCGTTTGAGCCGTCGCGAGGGCACTCTCTTGTGTCTGCATCTCCGCTGTCAGCTTCTTCAGGTTGGCATCCGCCGCTGCAAGCTGCTTGGTCACCTCAGGGAGCTCTTTTTCGACCTTCTGGAATTCGGCCGTCCGGCGGGCTAATGCTTCCTTGAGAGATGCCGCGGCCGCTTTGACGGCTGCATCGTCAC
>CALJUK010001037.1 GCA_937975745.1 uncultured Planctomycetaceae bacterium
GCCTGGCAGCCGGGCACAATCTACAACGCCGGTGACATGGTCGTCCCAACGCTCTCGTCATTCGCCAGCGCGACAGATTCCGGTAACCATCATCCCGAAAAACTCGTCGGCGACCGGGCCTATGTATGCATTGTTGGCGGAACTTCGCACACCATTGAACCGACTTGGCCAGCGACACCAGGATCCCCGGTCACAGAGAGCACCGGAGTCCAATGGGAGACGATGGACAACCTGTCGCCGCTCAAGGCCATCCGGATCACACTGCAGTTCCGCGATCCGGCGACGCCCCGCGTGCGGCAGATGACGTTGATCCACGGCCTGTTGGACTGATTGGACAGGACCTACACCGCAGAGAGCACAGAGAATCCAGAGGGACAAATCAAAACAAATTCCTCTCCCTTGAGGGAGAGGATTCAGGAGAGGGTGAAGGGCCGAACGTGGCTTGCAGCCTCCAACCCTCCCCCGGCCCCTCACGGTGTTTGGACAAAGACCGCGAGGGAGGGGAGAGAGAACAAATTCCTCTCCCTTGAGGGAGAGGATTCAGGAGAGGGTGAAGGCCCGAACATGACTTGAAGCCTCCAACCCTCCCCCGGCCCCTCCCTGGTAGGGAGGGGAGAGAGAACAAATTCCTCTCCCTAGAGGGAGAGGAATTCAAGGCCCCACAGAATGCCGGATCGAAGAACGAATGGATAGTCCCATGAGACACGTTCGACGCCCACAGGCAACAGCCCGCCGTCTCTCGGCCCGGTCGCGGTGCGGCGGTTTCACGCTCGTCGAACTCCTCGTTGTGATGACAATCATTGCCATTCTCATGTCGATGTCGATCCTGGTCATCGCCAACTACATCTCCCGTGCCCGCGAGCAGGCGACGGCCGCCACGATCCTGAAAATCGACGGCCTGATTAAAGACCGCATGGACGCACTCGGCCGGGCACTCGAAACCGACCCCGACGTCCAGGAGACCATCGATGAAATCCAGGCCGATCTGATCGCCACCAATCTATACTACAAGACGATTTCACGCGACATGCTGAGTGTCCTCGTCCGGAAGGAAATCGTCCGGCGAAACTTCCCGCAGCGGCCCACTGAAGTCCCCGGCTGGTCGGACGATACTCTACCGCTCGGGCATCCGTTGAAGGGCAAGACCGACATCAGCAGTTCCGAACTTCTCTACTACGCGCTCACAAACAGCACAGTCTTCGGCGTCCCCCCGGTGGGGGCGGGCGAGCTCGAAGCCTCCGAAGCCCAGGACCTCGACGGGGATGGTCTGCTCGAATTCATCGACGCCTGGGGGAACCCGCTCCGGTTCTACCGCTGGCCCACCGGTCTGATCAAACCCAACGGAACCGATTTGAGTGATCTCATTAACTATAATCCAGCCGCGAATATCAACCTTGGTGCAGGTGCCAGCATTCTGATCCAGGGTCTGCCCGCCCCGGCCACAGTCCCCGGCGAACGAAACCCCCTGGCCGAAGACCCCGACGATCCTCTGGGGCGAATTGTCTCCGAAATCAAACGGCTCGAGGGCTCTTCGATCGATATCCGTGGCGAGGTCAACGCGACCAACTGGCACGACTTTGACACGTTCCACACGCCGCTGGTCGTGTCGGCCGGCCGCGATGGCGAATTTGGACTGCGGCCCCCGCCACTCGGTTCCACCATTTCCGCAGGCGATCGGGATCATCTGGCGGTCCCGTTCACGACGGCCGAGGACCCGCAGGTCGAAAGTCATCTCTCGGACAACATCACCAATCGCAACAGACGGGCGGGAGGCAATTAATGCATCGGCCAACCACTCGACAATCGACAAACGACACCACACGCACTCGCGGCGGCTTTACGCTGGTCGAGCTGCTGGTCGTCATGTCGATCCTGCTCATCCTTCTGGCGATGACGGCCGCGACAGTCAATTTCACGCTCGATGCGGAACGTCTGGGAGCCGCCGCCCGACAGGTCCAGTCGGCTTTGGAAGGGGCCCGCGACCGGGCCATCTACGCCGGCGAGCCCCGCGGACTCCGCCTGCTGCTCAACCCCGACGTCACCAGCGGCGGGTTCCCGTTCACAGTCGGCAGTATGGTCTACATTGGTGCCCCCGAATTGTATTCCCAGGGAACAATCGAACTCCGGCGGCCGGACTCATTAGCACCCACTGGGGTTGCTGATTCTCCCGATATCACTGTCGTTCATGGTACGAACACGGATTGGGACACGCTCTATAGGCGAGGCGTTCTTGCCACGGGGGCCCGCATCCGGATTCCAGCTGGGCCTTCGGGATCCTGGTACACCGTCACAACCGACGGAAGCAATGAACTGGGGCTCACCACACCCTTCCGGGCACGCGTCACACCCACCGAAGTCAACCAGGTGGTCGCGTTTGCCTACGCCTCGGGACCGACGACGTACGAACTGGAGCTTCCGCCGGCTGTCCTGCCCAACCAGGAGCCAATCCTGCTCCCCCAGGGAATCGTGATCGACCTCCCGCGCAGCGAGACTCCAGGCGTCTGGGGTAACGCCACCAGCGGTTACACCAGCCGGATGGACATCCTCTTCTCGCCCCGGGGAACAGTCATCGGGACACCGGCCGCCAGCGGTGTGATTCACCTGGCACTCGCGGATGTGACCGACGCCGAAAATAACCTGCCGCTCGTTGCTCCCAACTTCAGTAGCGGTGCGGCAATCAATCAGGGGGACTGGGTGACGCCCGGCAACGGCTATTACTACCGCGCCACTGCCAATGCGGGGAGCATGACGGCCCCATCCAGCTGGCCCGAAAAGACAGGCGCCGTCGTCACGGACGGAACGCCCGACTTCACGGCATTCAAGAAAAGTCCCAACCGGCTGGTGACGCTGTTTACCTTGACCGGCCAGATCTCGACACATCAGGTTTACCCCAACGCAAGCGATCCGTATCGCTACGCGGAAACCGGAGAGGCGAGCCTGCAATGAGACGCTTCCTGTCGACCAGAACTGTTCGCACACCCACGCGGCACGCCGCCACGCTGGCCGAAGTCCTCATGTCGATCCTCATCATGAGTATCGGCGTGGTGACCCTGGCGACGTTGTTCCCCATTGCCGTTCTCCGCTCGGTCCAGGCAACGCAACTGACCAACGCCACCATCCTGCGGTACAACGCCGAAGCACTCATCGACGCCATCCCTCAGCTGGTCTTCGATCCGGACGCCGACGGGAACTACAACGAACACGTTACCAACCCCACCGCGCGCAACTACGTCGTCGACCCGATGGGCTATTACGCGATGGCAACTCTTCCGGAACAGGGATTCTTTGGAAATGACGGCAACGGCAGCCAAGTGGGATCACTCACTCGATTTTACGGCGGTAGCACACTGAGTATCGCACCCGGTTCCAATCTGCCCCCCGTTCCGTTTGTGAACACCGAACCGAAGGCCGCTGATCTCGCGACGCTGCCGGACAGTTTCGTCACGCAGGTCACCGGCACGGGGAACGTGAGCGGTACGGGGGCCACTTCTTTGACGTTCGCCAAGCCGAACGATGTCGCCGCACTGCTGCAGAGCGTGACGACGGACGGGAGTTCGCGCATTGTGATCATCTCCAGCGACGGCAACCGCGCTGTCAGTCGGCCCGTGACGGGTGTTTCGGGAACGACTGTCAGCTGGGGGACCGCGTTGCCGTCTACATTCGGAGCGGGAAACTATGACGCCGTCGTCGAGACAGCCGAGCGGCGGTATTCGTGGCTGGCGACTGTCCGCAGACCGCCGGGTGGCCAGACGGCCGATATCGACATCGCCGTCTTCTTCCGCCGCAGTTTCACCCAACGGGATGAACTCGTCCAGCCAGCGACGGTCACGAACGCAGCCAACCGCGAGATCACAATAGGTAATCCTTTTTCCGTACTTGATGGAAACACAGTCATCCCTCCGATCAAGACGGGGACGTATCTGCTGGATGTCAACCGGGCCCGCTGGTATCGCGTGCAGGAAGTCCTCTCAGAATCGCCGACCACAGCCAGTGTCCGAGTGGATCGGGACTTTGTCGGCGGGAACCCGACGAACGTGGTCATCATGCGGGGGATTGTCGAAGTCTATTCGATCGGCAAGAAGGCGATGTGACTCTCGCAGGGGTCCCCGAGCAGGAAGATAAAGGATCACCGCAGAGAACGCAGAGGACACAAATCAAACAAGAATTCCCCTCCCTGAAAGGGAGGGGAGAGAGAACAAATTCCTCTCCCTGGAGGGAGAGGATTAAGGTGAGGGTGAAGGTCGGAACGTTGCTTGAACGCGTCGACCCTCCCCCAGCCCCTCCCTGAAAGGGAGGGGAGAGAGAACAAATTCCTCTCCCTAGAGGGAGAGGAATTCAAGGCCC
>CALJUK010001038.1 GCA_937975745.1 uncultured Planctomycetaceae bacterium
GAACCTCGTCGCCGAGCACATCGAATTCGCTCCCTGCACGGAACACAACCGGATCAGCACGTACGAGCCACATATCGCCCAGCTGGGGATCGAGAACGCAATCGCGACTATTTCCGGCATGGAACTGACCGGAACGCCTCTGCCACTCAATCACCAGAATGCGTTTCCTCTGGTTTATCGTCCGCGGACTCAGGATGGGGGCGGACCGACGACGGATGTTGATCCGGAGAAGCAGATCGAACGGTTGGCTCTCTGGGACAATCGCAGCCCTAAACTGGTCCAGCAGAATCACCCCGATATCGGCTGGCTGTTCTACGACAAGAATGGTGACGGCGAACCGGAGGGTGGTTACGAACGGTCGTTCGCGCATATGGACGTCATGGAAATCCATCCCGTTTACGACGCCCTGTTTCTGGGACCGGATAGCTCTCGCGGCGGCAAGTGGCATAACCGTGTCTTCAACTGGCTGCAATTGCTCAACCAGGGCTTCCGCATCTACGGAGTGGTGAATACCGACGCGCATTACAATTGGCATGGATCGGGGGGACTGCGGAACTGGATCCGTTCTTCAACCGATCTGCCGGGGGAAATTGACACCGGCGAGATGGTCGCCGCGGCGGAAGCCGGCCGAATGGTCCTCTCGAATGGACCGTTCCTCGAAGTGACATTGAAACCGAGCGGCGGAGAGCAGTTGGTCGAAGTCGGCCAGGAAACTCATCTGACCACCGGCAGCGGCCAGCTTCACGTCCGCGTGCAATGCCCCAACTGGTGCGATATCGACCGTGTCTTTCTACTGGTCAACGGGCGCGTTCATCCCGATCACGACTACCGCCGGGAATCGCATCCGGCCCGGTTCGGCAACAGTAGCGTGAAGTTCGATCAAACGCTCGACCTGAACTTATCGGCGGATAGCCATCTGGTCGTGGTGGCGGGCGGAGAGCATTTGCAACTCGGCCCGGTTTGTGGCCCCAGTACCGGGAAGGACCATCCGGCGGCCGTTTCGAACCCGATCTTTGTCGATATTGACGGGAACGGTTTCAAGGCGAATGGCGATACGCTCGGACATCCGCTCCCGGTGAAAGAAGGGACCGGGAAGTAGCCGTCCTGCAGGGGAGGCTCGGAACTCGCGTTGCCCGTCGCCACGGGATCGGATTTCAGCGGGTCAGTCTTCCCAGCATCGCATTCGGCAGTGGCAGATTCGGAGGTGTCGGTCTATTCCGGCAGCGGGAGCAGTCGGCGGACTTCCGTCAGAAGTTCGTCGATGTCAAAGGGCTTGCTCAGGTAGACGTCCGCGCCGTGCTCTTTGGCAAACTGCTTCAGGGCGTCGCCCGTGTTGCCTGTCATCAGGATGACCGACGGGCCGTCATGAGTCCGCTGGTTGAGGACTTCCAGGACCCGCAGGCCGCTCCGCCGGGGCATGACCACATCGAGGACGACAATGTCCGGGCAGTCCCGCTCGACTCGCATCAGTCCTGCAGCACCATCGGCTGCGGCGATCACCTCGGAGCCAGCTTCCTCCAATGCCGTCTGGACCGCTTCCCGGATATCGACATCGTCATCGATGACCAGAACTCGGGGTGGAGACGATGGCGACGATGGCATGGGAGTGTCTCGATTCGTCGGAATCCGCGGCCCGGCGGACGGTGACATTGGATGGGAATGCTGAATTATAGTTCTCTGAGGCCGGCCTGCCAGCGAAAATCGCACTCCAGCGGCCCCATTTGAGGCGGTCCGTCTGTCCGAATTACGCCAGAGCAGATCGATTCGCCCCCCGGTCGCTCCCCAAATCTGACAGCATTCGCTAGACTGTGGCGTACTTTGCGCGGTGCCCGGAGGCCAGGCCGTCCGGAACACGCATGGGGATTGTTCATCAATTACGCCAGTTGGGATTTGATCAAGTGTCGGCAACATCCGTGGTAGGCCTCCAATGGGGCGATGAGGCAAAAGGGAAAATTGTCGTTTGACGGACAGACGTACAAACTCTCGCTCCTGCCAGCTGGAATTCTCAACCCCGGCGTCGTCTCCGTGATTGCCACCGGAGTGGTTCTGAATCCCAAATTTCTGATCGACGAAATGGATCAGATTGCGTCCCGCGCGGGTGAAATCGCGCCGGCGCGGCTGCGGATCAGCGATCGGGCCCACGTGATCTTTCCGTATCACATGCTCGAAGAGGCCGTGCTCGAGAAACGCCGGGGTCAGGCCGCCATCGGGACAACGATGCGTGGGATCGGAACCTGCTACCGCGACAAGGCCAGCCGAACCTATGCCATTCGGATGGGGGATCTCGTCCGTCCGGACATCCTCAAGAAACGCCTGCAGGAAGTGGTCGCCGACAAAAACGTGATTCTGAAGGCACTCGACCCAGAGTTCGAGCCGCTCGATCCACAGGTCATCTTCGAAGAATACGCCGTCTATGCGGACCGCCTGAGGCCGTACGTCTGCGATACGACCAGCCTGCTGCACAAGGCAGTTGCCGACAAGAAAAAACTGCTTTTCGAAGGGGCACAGGGAAGTCTGCTCGACCTCGATCACGGAACATTCCCGTTCGTGACGTCTTCCAGCAGTTCCGGCTGTGGAATTCATCCGGGAAGTGGCGTTCCCGAACGCTCGATCGACAAGATGATTGGTATTGTGAAGGCCTACACCACCCGTGTCGGTGGAGGACCGTTCCCCACCGAACTGCTCGACGACATCGGCCAGCACATTCGCGATGCCGGGAACGAATACGGCACGGTGACCGGACGTCCCCGACGATGCGGTTGGCTGGATGCGGTGGCGACCGGTTACGGGGCTCGGCTTAGCGGTGTCGATTTTCTGGCGGTCATGCTTCTGGACGTCTTGACCGGACTGGACGAGCTGAAGATCTGCGAAGCCTACGAGATCAACGGCGAGAGAACGACCGACTTTCCCAGCCAGCTATGCGACCTGGAACTCGCCAAGCCTGTCTACCGGTCGTTGTCCGGTTGGAAGGAAGACGTGACGGGCGTGACCAAGCTTTCTGATCTGCCGACAGCCGCACGTCGCTACCTGGATGCTGTGGCCGAAATCATGGGCGTGCCGATCGAAATTGTTTCGGTGGGGCCTGATCGCGCGCAGACGATCTTCGTTTGACGGAGTCGTTCTGAGCAGCCCAGCGACCGCTTGCCGCTCGGGACTGTGATCCTGCAAAACTCTCCCGGCCATCGGTTCGCACAACGAATCCTGCATCAGTGACGCGACCCGTCGCCGTTTCTGCAGTTTCCTGCATCGTGTTCGATTGAATGTGACGCCCGATCTGCAACTTATTTCGACACTTGCGGCCAGTCAGGCAGTGGCGGGGGCGCTGCGTTGGCCTAGTTGAAAACGACATCGCTGCGGTCGCTGGAATCGGCGGAACACTGCGGTTATTATGGCCCGATCGCAGTCGCCTCTCACCGAGGAAAACAACATGAAGATTCACGAATTTCAGGCAAAACCACTCCTCCAGCAATTTGGCGTCGCCATTCCCAAGGGGATTAAGGCGACCACACCGGACGAGGTCGTGGCGGCATTCGAGTCGCTCGGCGGTCCGTTGGCTGTCGTCAAATCGCAGATCCATGCGGGAGGGCGTGGCAAAGGCCGCTTCAAAGAACATCCCGATCAGCCTGGTGTTGTCCTGGTCCGCTCTGCGGAAGAAGCTCGGGCGAATGCCGAGCGAATGCTGGGCAGCACGCTGGTGACCATCCAGACCGGTCCCGAAGGGAAGAAGGTCCAGAACCTGCTGGTCGAGCAGGGGCTCAAGATTGCCCGCGAACTCTATTTGGCGGTGGTTGTCGACCGCGAGGCGGGTGGCCCGGTGATGATCATGTCCTCTGAAGGAGGCATGGAGATCGAAGAGGTCGCCCACAACACGCCCGAGAAAATTCTCCGGCAGTCGTTCGATGTGGACTTCGGCCTGTTCCCCTATCAGGCTCGTGAGTTCGCCTTTGCCCTGGGACTGGAAGGGACAGCCGTCCGCTCGGCTGAAAAGTTCCTGACAGGCTTCGCCCGGTTCTTCCTGAAGAACGACTGGAGCCTGGCCGAGATGAATCCGTTGGTCCTGACCGAAGACGGCGAACTGCTGGCACTCGACGCGAAAATCGCCTTCGATGACAACGCCATGTTCCGCCACAAAGATCTGCTGGAGCTACGCGACTTGGCCGAAGAGGACGAGTCGGAAGTGAAAGCCGGAGATGCCGGTCTGAGCTACGTGAAACTCGATGGCAATATCGGCTGCCTGGTCAACGGCGCTGGCCTCGCGATGAGTACGATGGACCTGATCAAGCTGCATGGCGGCGAACCGGCGAACTTTCTGGATGTCGGCGGCGGGGCGAATGTCGATCAGG
>CALJUK010001039.1 GCA_937975745.1 uncultured Planctomycetaceae bacterium
CATGGGCCGGCACGCCCGGGGAGCAGTCGCTGCAGTTTCGCGGTCACGGAGCCGCGTACACGCTGACATTCGAGGTCAACGGCTGAGGGAACGTGTTCTTGCCGTGACTGGATCTGTTCTGATTCGTCAGTGGCAAGAGTGAGTCACAAGATCTTCACAGGAGCCACCGCTATGCGTCGCGTGATGGTCGGACTGCTGATCTGTCTGGTGCTGAATTCACAAATCACTCCCGCCTCCGCGTGGTCCGATGCTGGTCACCGCGTTGTCGCGCTGATCGCGTGGGCTCAACTCAACGAAGAAGTCCGACAGCGGGTATTCGAGATTCTGCAAGCGCATCCGCGGTTTGAAGATGACTTCGAGGACGAAATGCCCGACGACGTCCCCGATGATGAGGAATCGCAGCGTCGCTGGCTCATCACACAGGCCGCTACCTGGTCGGATCTCGTGAGGAGCGGGCCGTCGGAACGGACGTCCAACAATCGGCCGAAATGGCACTACATCAACCTTCCGATCTTCCTGTCTCAAGTCGACGAGGATGCGCTGGCCGGACAGTTGTCAGTCAACCTTGAACTCGACCTGCCGCAGGGCGTCTCCGGGACGGACTCTGACCTGAACGTTATACAGGCAATCAAGCTGTGTGAGGATAGGCTTGGCAACCCGCACATCAGCGACCGGACGAAGGCCCTTTATCTCTGCTGGCTGTGCCATCTCGTCGGCGACCTCCACCAGCCGTTGCACTCCAGCGCGCTGTTCAGTCGCGTGCAGTTCCCGCAAGGAGACAAGGGCGGAAACTCGATCCGCGTGGGGACTGGAAACGGCAGCAAACTCCACAGCCGCTGGGACCGCCTGCTGGGTGGCACAGTCGCATTCAACCGAGTGCAGTCACGCGCCGCGGAGCTATCGAACGATTCAGCGATGCAGCGGCTTGGCGCTGAGGCCGCAGCAGCATTGAGTCCTGAAACGTGGCTTGATGAGAGTCATACTGTTGCGAAGGACGTGGTCTACACCGAGGAGATTCTGGAGGCAGTGACCGAGGCAGAGTTCAACCGCGACGAAGACGTTGAAGTCATTCCGCTCGACGACGAATACTTCGAAACGGCCGGCGCAGCGGCGCGGAAGCGGGTTGTTCAGGCCGGGTATCGCCTCGCAGCGATGCTTGAGCGTCTCTCCGGTTCAGCAGACGAGTCGCATGCACCCGGTGCGGCGTTGGCTGTTGCCCCAAACACGGATTCAACGACTGAATCGACATCGGAGCTAAATGTGCGGGCTCGCGTGATCGCGGCAAAAGGCCGGACCGCGAAGGTCAAGACCATCGACGAACTGCGGGTGATGCCAGTTTTTGATTCAGACGGAAACTTGGCGGGGTTCAACATTATCGCGATCGCAATGACCGACGATCCGGGCTGGACAAACGGCCGACTGATTCCGCATACGCCGCCAGTCAATCCGGACGACAATTACCTGCGATTCGACTTTGTCGCTGACGCGCCTCCATCGGGTGGCAGCGGCAATCAACACTTCGTCGTGGCCCAGGATGTCGTTCCGGACCAGGGGGCCGTCGGCGTTGAAGTGTTTGCTTCGACGAACTCGATGAGGCGAGGAGAGGGTGAGTTTAAGCCCTCCACGCCGGCCGCGACTTCGAGCAGGGCTGCAGAGTCGGAGGATCACCCGGCTGTCCGAGAATAGAACTCAGCCGCTTTGTCGAGCCGCAGCGCGGCATCGCTCCGGCACCGCGTCTGAATGCGGCCACGGCAATGGACCAGCCTGAGAATTAACCCCACCCAGAATCATCACGGCCGAACCGCCGTTGCGCGGGGCATTGACAGGTTGCCGGGTCAACCAAGGCCCGGCAATAATCACGCAGATTCCAATTACTTCCGCACGTCAGAGTCACTCCATTTCTCGCGGACCTTGCGTCACCTCGATCCACCAGCGCCGACACGATGAGGATGCAAGCATGTCAATGCGCCATTCACTGCTGATTATGATTTCCGTGTGTGTCGCGAACCTTGCGGCTGCCGGGCCGGCCGAGCCAGGCCGCGAATCAGACGATCTGAACGAGCAACTGAGAGTCGTCTATGGACTCGTCCAGAACTCCGTCGTTCGGGTCGTGAATCAGCGCACGGAAGGGCCGAGCCAAGGAACGGGCGTGCTCGTTGCGGAGCGAGAGGAGGACGGCCAAACGTTCGGCTACTTCGTGACCTGCGCACATGTCATCTCTGGTGCGACGCGGGCGCTGAAACTGTATCGGATGCCGATCGATGAGGAGAGTGGGACGCAGACTGTTGCCGCCGAAGGGTCGAGTGTCAAGTTCCTGGCGAATTCCGACTATGATCTTGCGGTCTTGCGAGTCGAACTCGCCAAGCCAGGCATCATGCGTCCGGTAAGCATTGCCGAAGATCGTCCGCATCAAAGGACGGAGGCATACGGACTTGGGTTTGGTATTTTCGCACCCGCTCACCTGCACATCGTGGCGATGCGGATAGGTGCGTCCGTTACGGCGGCTGACTATCTGACAGAGGGTGCTAAGGACCGAGATTGGAAAGTGCTTCAGGCACACCGCGAGCGATTTGCCGGCGGCATGAGCGGCGGTCCGTTGTTGTCGTGGAAGGAGGGAGTACCCGAGTTGATCGGTCTAATGTTTGCCACGGACCTCAACGGAGCAGAGCTATCGGTGCCGGTCGAGCACGCCCGTGCACCAATATCTGATGCCCAGCGTCAAGGTAATGAGCTTCCCGATCTCACTCCACAACTAGCGCAGTCGATCCAGGTCTTGTTCCGCGAAGATCTTGTACGCCGAGCTCAGAGATTGGGTATCGAGGACAGGGTCGAGTGGTCAGGACTCAATAGCTGGGTGGAGGCGTTCGAGAGTCACCAGGGATTTCGCGAGCGGTTCCAAGAAGTTGTGATCCACGATCAGGGCATCGATGGAGCCCCGTTGACACTTTCGATCAACTCCGAGGCGATCGGTCCGGAAGAGAGAGTTGAGGTCTGGATCAACGGATTTCGGTCCAGTTTCTCACTGGACGAGAATGGCGCCGCAGGAACATGGGAGGTCCCCCTGCAGGATCATCTGACCCAGGGCGACAACCTGCTGGCAATTCGCAAGGTGGCTCCTCGCGGTAGTGACAGCAAGTTCGACGTGAATGACTTGATTCGAACGAATCGACTACAGTTCTCGCTGCGAGCCGGTATCGACGGCAACGCCCCTTACACGGTCATCCGTTCGCTGCCTCGCATTGTAGACCGGTACGCCGTCTACGTTACGCTCCGGCGCAAACCTGCGTCTCTGAGTACAGTGCTTGAGCCCGAGGAAAACCTGCGGTTGTCCATCCGCATCGATGCTTTGGAACGGTTCCTGAGCACGAGTCCGTTCCTCGTCGAATCAGACGAGGCGTTTCGGGGTGAGGGTGGTGAAGTCGTGGCCCGCGCGAAAGGCAACCTTTTCTTCGGTGCCGGGGGCAACGAACCTGGCTGGAGCGACAATCAATTTGTGCGTCTTGAGGTGCTCAGCGGAGAGACGGCGGATGTGGGTCTACGGGGGTGGGTCGCGAACCTGTCATCAGATGTAGCAGGTATTCAGTTGGGGTTCGAAGACCCGAAACAGCGGCTTCCGTTTGAGATTCGAACGCGAGTCCATCTTGTACGCGGAGTCGACGAAAAGCTCCACATTACTGCTAGGGCGATCGGCGCCTCATCGAACCGGACATTCAGCGTCCCTTTGCTTCAGGGGGATGGCTTCAGCATTCGCGCGGACCTGGCAGGGCTGTTTACGGAACTCGCGTTACAGTGGCTGAACAATCGCTACCTGAAACCGGAGGACCCAAGGGTGATCTCCGGCGAAAGGCTGGAGACTCTGACTGCTGAGATTGGGGGACCACGATCCGATATCAACGAGTTGGTTTCTTTGCGTCGTGCGTTTGTGAAAGAGGTCAAGGGCGCGAAGTGGCTCATATTGACCGCCAGTCTGCAGGGGCATCCGGCAGATCAGCCGGGGCTGGCACTGCTGCCGACAGACGCTCCCGAGGGGGCGATTCTCGAGCTTGTGGGACGCGGGCTGCCCATCGCGGCTGCTGCGCCCTTCGCCCGCAATGAAGAGGCTGCTGATGCGGAAACTCCGTTGTCCACGGGCGTCCTCCGCGAGTTCACCTTTGCGCTGACACCAGAGGCTGATTGGTGGATTGGAAGTGAGCCCGTAGATCCGACTCAACTCGATCGCAGTCGAGCGATCGCTCCGGGAATTGGTTTGGCCGAGACATGGCGAAAGTTGATTCAGTCTGGCAGCACTACACTCGTTCTCGACGTGGCAGGCGTCGACCGGGTTGGAAACGCAATCCGGCAGGCCATCAACGAGGCGATCGGCATTCCGATCAATGTTGGCGTGGATTATCTGCGAATTGACTCCGTCGCGAACAAGTTGAGTGTCGGCCTGACTCTCAGTAAGAGGGTCGTCAACACATTTCCGCCAATCAACGAGGTGGTAAAGCTGCCGATTCGAGAGGAGTTCCCTCTACGGGACGTGGT
>CALJUK010001040.1 GCA_937975745.1 uncultured Planctomycetaceae bacterium
GCAGTATGCGATTGCGTCGAATACCGGACCAGCCGCAGTGCGGGCAGCGATTTCAGGCAGGCCGGGCAACGATCGTCCGTGATGACATCGCCGCAGGGGGCGACAATGCGCAGATGGAGTCCGTGCTGCGATGCCCTGTCAGCAGTTTTGTCAGCGGATTCTTCTGCCGTGAGTCGTCCCTGCTTTTTCCGGCAGAACGTCCAGATTTCGTCGCACTGAACGTGCTCCATCGCGATGTTTCTCAGTTTATCATGCAGGAACTGACGGCATTCCTCGCCAGCCATCACCAAATGGCGCAGATACCTGAACAGTCGCAAGAATCCAAAGGAAGGCGAGGTCTGCCGAATTCATTGAGTGTGCGACACCACGCCAGTCAGGTGACGTCGAACCCCATCCGGTGTATCTGACCGGGAAGAGTTGCGCAGGGAGGGAAACGCTTTCGGGGGTGTCGATCGGGATCCGATTCGACGGCTGCGGATGGTGGACGAACACGGACTCCCGGTGTCGTCATATCGGTGACGCGCCGGCGAAGTCGGAACACTGCCCGATAATCTCAGCCATGTAGCCGCTTGGTGTGCTCCGATGTACGGAAAAGCGCATCCGTGAAAGACTCCTTATAGAAACGGCCCTCACGGCTGTTTATCATATCTCACGTCACCAATGGTGGTTACGCCCACTGGCCGCTGTCGCGGCTCCTGTCTTGCGCTCGTTTTCAAAAAGTGATGGCAGATTCTCGCGATCCTATTGGTAGAGGGGACATCAATGAGCCTCTCACCACGTCGTCCAGCTTGGTAGCTGGACTCAAGGCGCGCGATCAGAAGTCCTGGAATCTCATGGTCGACCTCTACCTGCCCATCGTTCACGGCTGGTGTGCCAGAGCTGGCGTGCCTCGGGCGGATCTGGCCGACGTCGTGCAGGAAGTATTCGCCGCTGTCTGCCGCAGCGTGGACCGATTTCGGCGGGATCGACCGGGCGATTCGTTTCATGGCTGGCTGCGAGGCATCACCCGCCACAAGGTTCTCGATTACTGGCGGCGGCACCCTACCGAAGGTCATGCGACCGGCGGCACTGATGCGCAACAGCGTCTGGCGAATCTGCGGGAATGGCACGACGAGCAGTCAGAATCTGCCGATTTGCCGGAGACTTCACAACTCGTCCGGCGGGCGCTTGATCTGATTGCGATCGACTTTGAGCAGATGACCTGGCAGGCGTTCTGGCGAACAAGTATTGACGGCCACGCCCCGCGCGATGTTGCCCAGGATCTGAATCTCACGCTCAACGCCGTCTACAAGGCCAAGCACCGTGTGATGCGCCGACTCCGAGAAGCACTCGGTGATCTGATCGAATAGGGGAACAATTCATGTCCACCTGTCCGAGTCATGATGACTTCAAGCAGTACGTGCTGGGGATTCTCTCAACGGACCGGGCTGAAGTCATTGAAGCCCATCTCGACACGTGTGAGTTGTGTCAGGTCACGCTGGACGAACTCGCTGCCGAGAGCGACGACTTGGTTCAGGCCGTGCGGCAGAGTCAGGGCGACGCCACGATCGAACTCGATAGTGGTTGGAAGCAGGCGGAAGCCCTCGTGAAAGCGATTGGCCGTGAGTGGTCGCAGGCTGCACAACCTGTCACGACAACCACGATTCAGGTTCGACAGCTCCGCGAATACGAATTGCTAGAAGAACTCGGGCACGGCGGCATGGGGACTGTGTACAAAGCCCTGCACACCAAACTGAACAAGATTGTCTCCCTTAAGGTGCTACCCAGCGACCGCATGGAGAATTCGGATGCAGTTCGCCGTTTCGAGCGTGAAATGCAGGCGGTGGGGCGATTGGATCATCCTCACATTGTCCGCGCCACAGATGCAGGTGAGGTGGACGGCACGCACTTTCTGGTGATGGAATACGTTGACGGGATTGACCTTTCCAACCTGGTTTCCCGAATCGGTCCACTGCCGGTTCCAGAGGCGTGTGAGATCGTTCGGCAGGCGGCGCTGGGACTGCAGCATGCTGACGAGCATGGCATGGTCCACCGGGATATCAAACCGTCCAACCTGATGCTCTCCGGCGGGCCCAGAGAGAGGGCAGCGTCTCTGAGTAGGGAAGGGACCGTTCCTTTGCTTCATCACCGAGAATCGCCGACCGTCAAGATTCTCGACTTGGGCCTTGCGCTTCTGCACGATAACCCTGCCGAAGGCGGGGAACCTACCGCCCCGGACCCGGTGCTGGGGACCATGATCTACCCGTCTCCGGGGCTGGCGGCCGACACGCATGCGGTCGATATCCGGGCCGATCTCTACAGCCTCGGAGCAACGCTCTACAAGCTGCTGTCGGGGAAGGCGCCGTTCGGGAACCGGGGTGGTCGTTCCCCGGCAGCGAAACTCAACGCGGTGCTGAACAGTTCGCCGGCGCCCATTGAAGAGCAACGCCGCGATCTGCCTCAGGAACTCGCTGAACTAATCGGTCGGCTGCTGGACAAGAACCCGGACGTCCGCCCGGCGACGCCGGCGGAGCTGATCAGAATTCTATCGCCGTTTACGGAGGGTGCGGACCTTGGCCGCCTGATGGATTCGACATTAGTCGGAAGATTGCAGACGACACTGACTTCGACGAAGACCGCCTCTAGCATGAATGTTTCGTCCCGTCTCATCGAGACGGATCCCGACGTCTCACGGCATGCAACGTCTCCTGCACGCACACCGGCATCGACCGAGCCCTCTCCTGACCCGCCGCGCTTCAAGAGATGGGGCTGGCCGATCGGTGCGGCTGCGCTGATTCTGGTCCTGCTGAGTGGAATCGTCATCCAGCTCAAGACACGAGCCGGGACGCTGTCCATCGACGTCGGCGATCATCCCGCAGCGGTGGTGAAGATTGACGGCGAGACGGTGAACGTCGAGCGCGATGGCCGCTTGCTGAAACTTTCTGTCGATCCGGGGACGCATGAACTGGTCGTCGAAACGACCGACGGAACCGTCCTCCGGACTGACGCGGAAAACGGGAAGATCACGATTGAGGCGGGCGCCGATCGACGGGTGACGGCGTGGTTGGAACCACGTGCTGACGAGACGCAAGGACCATCGACCGACCCTTCCGCAGCGCCGGTTGTGGTATGGGATCCGGGCCCTGCCAAGAACGCCCTCCCCGGGATTATTCCTCGCCCGGCGGAAATTCCTGGTCTGCATCGCTGGCAGATGGAGACAGTGATGCCGCGCGGCGACGCTCGGTCGGTGGCATGGCATCCAGACGGGGACCTGGTCGCGTGTGGCAGCGTTAACGGCCAGATCCGGCTGTACGAGGCCGATGATCTGAAGCTGGTCAAGATTCTCGCCGGACACACGAATCCGGTCGATACCCTTGATTGGAGCCCTGATGGAACATCAATCGCGGCGGCCGGCGGCGATGCCAATGTGCGAATCTGGAATTTCGACTCGGGGACGAGTCAGGTTCTGGCAACGACGTTGATCAAGGTTCGCGCAGTTGCCTGGAGCCCGAACGGCCAATGGCTTGCCGCGGGCGGCGGCCACGGTCCGGATCACATCCAGATCTGGACAGCCGATGGGACACCGGTGAGCACGCTGACCGCCGGCAAGGCGATGTCGCTTGCCTGGAGTCCGGACTCCGAGTGGCTGGCCGCGGGCCACGTCGAAATCACTCTCTGGAAACCGGACGGAACACCCGGTCCCGTGATGTCGGGTCATGAAGGTGGCTGGAGTTCGGTCGCCTGGAGTCATGACGGCCAGTGGCTCGCTTCCGCCGGGCAGGACCAGACGGTGCGCCTGTGGCAGGTGGACGGGACGCCCGGCCCCGTGCTGGAAGGGCATCGCCAGGGCCCCAATGCAGTGTCGTGGAATCAAGAGGGGCGGTTGATTTCGGCGGGTGTGGACATTCACCTCTGGCGCCAGGATCGAAAAACGAGCGCAGTCATCGATGGAGGCGCCCACACGATGGACCTGGCCTGGTCCCCGGATGGTGAGCGGTTTGTGGCCGTTGGCGAGCGCGGGATTGCCGTCCACGATTTTGAGGGGAACGTCGTGGTTGAGCGGCAGCCCTCCTACTACGATCGCGTCAACTCTGTTGCCTGGCGGCCGGATGGGGGCACGCTAGCTACCATGTCCGCAAGCGAGGTGTGGTTCTGGGGCTCGGACGGGGCGTCCGCGAAGCCTGTTGGAGGGATTGGCGGCGGGGGACTGGCCTGGAGCCCGACCGGAGACCTGCTGGCCGGCAGCGGCGGTAATGGCCACGTTCACGTCTGGGACGAACACGGAAACGGATTGCGAGAGGTCATCCGTTTCCCGGCAGCGGGAGGACCGCTAGCATGGAAGCCGGATGGAAACTGGATCGCCGTCACCACCGGCGATGGCACGGTGCGCCTGGTCCACCGCGACGGGACGCCCGGTCCAGTTCTTGAGACCGGCATGGGACTGCTGACCAACGTTGACTGGAGCCCGGACGGAAGGTGGATCACGAGCTGCTCGAATCAGCACGGCCCAGGCATTCAGTTGTGGAATCCGGACGGAACGCCTGGACCAGAACTTTTTCAGTCCGGAGATCTGAGGTATGGCATCACCTCTGCGGCATGGGATCCGCGGGGTGAATGGCTCGCCACCGGCGGTGGCCCAAAGTCGAGCTATGCCCTGCATCTCTGGAACATGGACGGGGAGGTGGTCCAGGCGTTTCCGACAAGTCATAACCACATTCGCTCGATCGCCTGGTCGCCAGGCGGTGAGCGGTTCATCGCAGCCTCGCACGACCACACGCTCCAGCTTTGCGAACTGGATGGCACGTCGCAGTTGATCACCGATCATGATGGGCCGGCGTTTTCGGTCTCGTGGGCCCGGAAAGGGAACCGGATCGCCTCCGGCAGCCTCGACCAGACGTTGATCGTGTGGGACGCCGACACGGCCGAGCCGGAGTGGGTCGGCGTGATGCTCTACGGCGACAAGCAGGCCGCCTCGTTTACCGCAGCCGGCAAGCCGCTGTTCCTCACCGAGGATGTGGCGGATGAACTGGTCTACATTGTCGAGCGCGTGCCGGGCCGGCAGGAACTGTGGAGTTACGGGGAGTTCCAGGAGTACCTCGCGACAGGACAGTCTCCACGCGGCGGGTATGACGCGCACCGTGCGCTCGCCGAATGGGTGCTGCGTGAGGGAGGGAACGTCTGGATCCGCAGCGACGACGGTGAAGTGACCGTCGCTGCGATGGATGAGCTGCCAGATTCCGCAAAACTCTTCCAGGTTGATGTTGTGGATCTGAACGGACTGCAACGGATTGACGACGACGACATGCGTATGCTGCGCTCACTCTGCCCACGAGCTTCACTGTACCACCTGAACCTGACCGGCACCGGGATCACCGATTCCGCGTTGGATGAACTGGCTGGGATGGAGATTGAGCAATTGCTGCTGGTTGGCACGGCGATTACCGATGCGGTCGCAAGCGAGTTGGGAGCCATTCGCGGTCTGAAACACCTGTCCGTCGGGAACACCTCCATTTCGGACGCGTCCTGTGCGGAACTTGCGATGTTGCAGGAATTGCGATTCCTCCAACTTTCCGAGACCCAGGTGACCGATCAGGGCGCGTTGCATCTCGCCGCACTTCCGAATCTTCAGGAACTGCAGATCAGTAGAAACCCGGGAGTCGGTGATGCGACGCTGCGCTGGGTGGCGGAGCATCCGTTTGCAGTGGCTCTGCTGATCACCAAGTCATCAGTCACCGATGAAGGATTGACATATCTTGTCGACTCCGGGATGCGTCGGATTGAACTTAATGGCTGCCAGGCGATCACGGCCGCGGGATTGAAAACCCTGTCGCAGGTCGAATCACTCGAAACCATTAAACTCTCAGGTCTGCAGTCGGTCACTGACGAAATCCTCGCACACCTCGCCGTCCTTCCTGACGTCAACAATCTTGACCTGCACGAAACTCCCGTGACCGACAAGGGCCTGCAGGCGCTCGAACGTATGACGAGCCTGAGGGAATTGCGAATCTATCAGACGCAAGT
>CALJUK010001041.1 GCA_937975745.1 uncultured Planctomycetaceae bacterium
CGAGTCCGGCCAGGGGTTTCAGTTTGAGTTTTTCAAACCCGGCGTGTCCGCTGCTCTCCCGAAACCGGATATCCCACCGGCATTGGTGCCAGCAATAACAACATCTAAACACGGGAGAGAGTCATGAAGTGGACACGAACAATTGCACGACATCGACACCTGCTGGTCGCCCTCACGATCGTGGCGATCCTGTTTGCTGGACCAGATCCCGGTCTGGCGAAAGGGAGAAAGCGCCGCAACAAGAACCGTCACCGAAAACACCACCATCACCACAACCAGAACCACCAGCAGCATAATCCGGAAGTCCCATATCCGTATCCACCGTCAAACAACAACGACGACGATGAGGGACGACGACCGAGCATTCTGCCGGACATCATCCGGATAATTCCGGAGTTCATCCCGAAACCGCAGCCGAGGCCGCCGGTGGTTGTCCCGCAACCGCGACCACCGGTCGTAGTTCCCCAGCCTCGCCCCCCGGCGTTCGTTCCGCAGCCCCAGCCTCGACCGCCGGTTGTCGTTCCGCAGCCGCGGCCTCCCGCACCGAATCCACCCCCCGTGGTGGATCCACTGCCGAACACGCTGCCTGTCATGCCGCAGATAGTGAGTCCACTGGACAACCCTGCACTGATCCTCAACCTGGCCGGTTCGGAGCAGGTCCAGCAGGCGCTTGACGCTGGACACGACCTGCTAGGTCAGCAAGTCAATCGCATGGTGGAAGAACAGCTCGACAACATCGAAACGGATTTGTGGTTGTGGATTCCTTCACTTAGTGCAGATTCAATTTATTCAATTGTCGATGCGATGGAGAGCAACGATGACCAGGCAGTCGAAAGGGCGATCAATACGGCGACACACGCCCCAGGGCGTCCCATCTCCGATGATCTGAAGCAGCAATTGAAGAGTGCCTACGAGTTAAGAAAGGAGTTGCAGGATCTTGCTGCCGACGTTCAAGCGGGTGCGTCGCCCAGCGAGGTCCTTGATTCGGTCGAGCGAATTCGCAGTATGGATTTGGGAATGATTTCATACAAGGATGTGGCTGACGCAGCATTTGACCAGATCCAGACGACAGCTGAACTCATCCAATCGTTGGAACAGATTCAACAATCCGGCCTGCAGGACAGCGGCCCACCTGTCTCCATCGATCTCCCGCCCGGTCTGATCTCCGTCGTGGTCGTGCCGAGCGCGCCCAGCATGCCGGACCCCGTAATCGCCGGCCCGTCCGGTCCGATCCTGATGCCGGGTCCCGCGCCGTCAGTCGAGGTCTCGACCGCCGCGGAAGTCCTGGGATTCCCGGTTCTCGCCGGACAGCCGCTGCCCGAGGTGGATGCCGAGGTGAGCCAGGAGATGACAGCCGGCGTCCTGATTCGTAATCCGGACGACTCGGGGAGCACGGTCCACTACACCCTCAACGGGCAGCGGCACTCCCTCGAACCGGGTTACCGGCACAACGTTTCCTCCAGCCGGAAGTGGGAGATTCAGTTCGACCGGGGCGGGTCGTTCGGCAAGGCCCGGTACTCGCTTCCCGCCGGCAGCTATCGCTTTAAGGCGACGGAGAACGGCTGGGACCTGGTCAAGGAGACGTTCGAGGTCACGATCGACAACTCCGGGAACGAGAATCCGTTCAACCTGGTGGTCGTCAACGAGGACGTCGAGGTGACCGATACGGCCACCGGTCGGACGCGGACGGTCAGTAACGAGCGGGTGACGATCCCGGCCGGAGCGTCCCTGTCGATGGTCAGCCCGTACCCGGTCTCGGTGCGATTCGATCGCGCCGACGGTAACGAGCCGACCGAGAAGCTGCTGGCCAGCGACTCGACCTACAAGGTCGGCGTCGATCCGATGCTGAACGTACTGGAGCTGTTCCCGGAATCGGCCGAGCCCTGGACGCTCGCCCAGGCGGAGCAGCCGAGCGGTCCCACCGGACCGGGAGTGGCCCAATTCCCGCAACCGGAGGCCGAGTGATCCCGGACGCAGGAATCGAGTGCGTTATCAAGCCACCGCTGGATTCGTCCAGCGGTGGTTTTTTCATTGGGTCCTCCTCCTGTCAACCAGTCCACTTCCAGCGATGGAAGCGAGCCTGTGCCCTCCTCAGCCACATCCACAAGTCTGAGAATCCGTTGTGATGGCCAAATCGTCCAGCATGCACGGCGTGACCCCGGAAGAAGTGTCCCGTGAGCCGACGCCCGATGAAGCGGCGAGCTGGTTGAGGAGGTGGAAGCATTTATGGCGTCGCTCGAGACAAAGGAGCGGACGGTGCTGGAACTCCGTCTCCAGGAGTACAGCACCGAGGAGATCGCCGAGAAAGTCCATCGCTCGCCGCGAACGATCCGACGGATCCTCGAACGTCTGCAGGCGCGGCTGGAAGAGCGGCTGGGGTGAGACGGCATTCTCGGGCGGCGTCTCTTCATGCGCTGTACCCCATTCAAAGCGAATTCCAATGCCCTCACATGGGCGCTGCGGCTTCAGTCCCCGGCCCGGATCCCTAATCCCTCAAAGCGCTCTTGTAAGAGCTCAAGATCCCAAATGCGTACAGACGACTGATGCCGGTGATGAATGGCGATCCGTCGACCATCCGGGGACATTCGCACGCGAGCTGCCGATCCGTCGAGCGGGATCTCGCAGTACCGCTTGAATGCACTTCCGTTCCAATGCCAGATGTGCGCGGATTTATCCTTTGAGGCGGCCACCAACGTCTTGTTGTCGCCACTCAGCGAGAGGGACGTGATCCCGTCATCACAGCCGGGCAGATCATCGATTGTCTCTCCTCCCGGAATCTGAACGACCCGGAGGCGACCGCGGTCGGTTCCAATGACGGCGAGCAGTTCATCCGAGGACAGGGCCACCGACGAGACTTCGCCGCCGGGCCCCTCAATTGTCGAATGGGGCTGATTCGGGGTCTGCGCTGAGAACAGTCGGAGCTTTCCGTCACCTGATCCCACGACGACCCATTCATCTCCAGCGGCGACGGAGACGAGACTTGCGACCCCTGAGAACAGCGTCGCTCCCGCGTTCGACCACGTCCCTGCCACCTCCAATTCGGGATATGTGACCGCCATGAGTTCGCTTCTGTCAGTGACCGCCCATATTCTCTTTCCGTTCGGAGACAATACGACTGGACCGACGACACGCTCTGCGACTTCGAAGTCTGCGGGGGCGACGATGAATCGATCAATCCAGAGCGTTGAGCGCAGTTGCCGGTCTTCGGCCGACCGTAAGAACAGGACTCGTGGGCGGCTGAGATGGCTGAAACGAAAGCTGTCGACGAAGACCAGACCGAATCCACTACCCGCCAGCGCAGATGACGGAAGTATCTGTTGCCACAAGGCATCGTCATCCTGAGCCGTGCCGAGTGCAATACCGGCACCGGCGTCACCCGGACCATCGCTCCGCACGAATGCATACGCGGCCCATTCCTGATCGCCAGCTGGAATGTCCAACTGTCTGGGGTCCAGCGTGATCTGCCAAACCTCATCGTCGGGGTCGATTCGCAACGACTTCCCGTCCGAGGCAAGCGGGTCGTCTTCGATCGTAGCAGAACCAGCAGGAGCGTCGACGATGAACTCGCGTTCTTGGACTTCGAACAATGATTGTCTGGGGCGCAGCAGTAGTCGGTCCGAAGTGCGTCCAGTTGAATCCGCTGAACTGAGGCAGAATCCTGGACCAGCCAAACCAGACACGGCCACCTCGTCCGTCGGCGAAACTGCCAGACTGTGCCACCCGACCCAGTGCGAGCGAATAAACGTCGTGAAGGTCCGCTCCGCAATCAAACGGTCTTCGTCAACATCCCACCAGTTGACCCGCTGCATCACGGGCGTCTCGACCTCATTACTCGTGTCGGGAAGAAACCAGAACAGTTCGGTCAGAACCGCGATTGTGCCAGAGTCGCCAACCCACTGGACGTCGCCGATCACTTCATCTTGAACGGCAGTCGTCCACACACACGGCTCAGCATGCAGCGAGAAGAGCTGTACCTTGTCGTTCCTGATCAGCGCCAGCTGCTCAGCGGTCGGGCTGATGACCGCATTGGGCTCGTTCGTGGCCGGGACGGATAGAGTTCCGAGCAGTCGTTGACCCGAGACCGACCACAGATCAACCGCTTGAGCATGGGATGCAGCCAGCAGATCTGTGCCGGCACCGACCGAAAGGCTCTTGTACGTGCGCTTCACACGAGACAGATCCACGTAGTGTCTGTAGAGATGGTCTGGGTTGTGAAGTGTGCGCGAACTGAAAAGTGGGATTTCGCGGTTGCCGGAAGCGATGATCAGACCGTGGATTGACTCGCACGCGACCGGCGGCCGCGCAACATCCGACACCTTGGCAATTGGTGACGCAAAATCACTTTCGCCGTAGACATTTATGTCCCCGTCCGCGACTGTCACGAGGGTGTTTGCTGATGCGTCATAAGCAATCGAATCGGCCTCCATAGGCAGCTGTTCGACGCGACGATCAGTTGCGACTTGCCAGCGGCAGACTGCGCTTTCCGAACTGCGTGCGAACAGGCACTCGTCATTTCCCGCGAATGCAAGTCCTCGAACTTCCCCATCGACGCTGAAACCCTGGCACTCCAGAAAGGTTGCGGGACTCGCTTCGGTATCCCAGCAGATGATTCGACCGAATCGAGTCCCGGCTGCAAGCCAGCGACCGTTGTTGCTGAAAGTCAGCGAGCTGATGCCATCCTGATATTTTGAATCCTGCTGGACCAGCAACTTCAGGAGACTCGTTTCGACACTCGAAATGGTGAGACTATCCAGCAAGTACCCGGTCTGGGCATTATAGATTCGCATGGTCGGTGCGATTGCATGCTTCAGCTCTCCCACTGCCAGACGTTTCCCGTCCGGACTGAACGCGATCGCTCCGGCGTTGATGTCCTCGGCAACAACGCCGGCCTCAGCCACATCGAATCCTGAGAGAGTTGTTGCGGCAAGACTGCGGAGCTGCACAACGTCTGCGGCTTCTGTTTCGAGCGCGGCGGCTCGAACGAGCTCGTCCTTCGCCTGCTCCGTCCAGCCCCACTCACGAGCATACGACTTCTGAATCAGTCCGCTGATCAGCGACGCGTATTCTTCTGCCGTTCTCGCTCGCTGCTCGGCATCCACAAGCCGTTGTGCCACATCCGCTCGTCCCTCTGCCTCTTCCGATGCCCGGCTCGCTTCAAGCATTCGACGACGATAGTCGAGGCTCACCAGCAACGACAGAACGGCTGTCAGACTGACAGCAATAAGTCCGGAAGCAACCGGTTTACGACGACACCAGCGCCATGATCGGCCGAGCATGGACAGTGGGCGAGCGTGGATCGGTTCGCCGTGCAGGAAGCGATCAAGTTCATCGACGACATCGCGTGCCATTGCATAACGGTGGAAAGGTTCCTTTTCCAGGCACTTCATACAGATTGTGTTGAGGTCCCGGTCAATCCAGCCGTTGAGGACACGCGGCGCGACAGGATTCTGCTCAATCACCTGCACCAGGGTTTCAACCGCACTCGGCGCCTGAAACGGCGGGCGCCCGGTGAGCAGGCAGTACAGAATCGCGCCCAGGGAGTAGACGTCCGAGTGGGGACCAACCTGATCGTGCTTTCCGGCCGCCTGTTCAGGAGGCATGTAGCTGGGCGTGCCGAGAACCTGTCCGGTACCAGTCAGGTTGCTGTCTCCTTCGATCTGCTTGGCCAGACCGAAATCCGTCACACGGGGCTGGCCGTTCTCGTCGATCAGGACGTTGCCCGGTTTCAGATCGCGGTGGATGACTCCCTTCGAGTGGGCATGGGCGACTGCTTCTGCGATCGCCCGGACGAGTTCAGCCGCCTCTCGCGCCGAGAGCGGTCCCTCCGCAACCCGCTGCGCGAGACTCCGACCTTCCACGAACCCCATCGAGAAGTACGGCTGTCCGTTGTGTGTTCCGACTTCGTGGATCGGAACAATGTTCGCGTGCTCGATCGTCGGTGCGGCTTATCCCCGGCCACGGCAACCACGGGTCTCATGCTCAGCGGCCAGTTCGCCTCAG
>CALJUK010001042.1 GCA_937975745.1 uncultured Planctomycetaceae bacterium
GGGCATCGTCCGGGCGGTCCGGCTGAGCCACGTGGTGATGCGGAACATCCGCCAGAACCTGTTCTTCGCCTTTGTCTACAACGCCCTGGGCGTACCGATTGCGGCCGGCGTGCTGGTGCCGTTCCTGGGGATCGGCTGGCTGCTCAGCCCGATGATCGCCGCAGCCGCGATGAGCTTCAGCAGCGTCTCTGTGATCGCCAACGCCCTCAGGCTCCGGTCGGCGTCTGTTTGAATCCCGAGAGAAGACTCGATGTCCGCAAGCTATCCGCCCATTTCGGATTACGGCCTCATCGGCAACGGTCAGAGCGCGGCGCTGGTCAGCCGCGAGGGATCGATCGACTGGTGCTGCTGGCCGCGATTCGACAGTCCGGCCGTGTTCTGCAGATTGCTCGATGCGCAACAGGGCGGCAGCTTTCGAGTCGCACCGCCGGAAAGTGCCCAGACCACTCGACGTTACCTGCCGTCGACGAACGTCCTGGAGACGACGTTCCAGACTGCGGAAGGAATTGTGCGGGTCACCGATCTGATGCCCGCTCCGCTGGACCAAACGAACGGGCGACGCCATCCCCATCGCATTCTGCGATTGATCGAAGGGATGGAAGGAGCGGTCGACGTCCAGGTCACGTTTGCTCCCACGTTCGAATATGCCTCCGTCAAACCGCGATTCGAGTTCTACGACGAAGGAGTGATCGCTCTCGGCCGGGAGGAGGCGCTGGTACTGACGACTTCGGCGGACCTGATTCAACCGGACTCGCACCTGTCCGGGCGAATCACCATCGATTCGGGAAGTCGCGAATGGCTCGTCCTGACTCATTGTCCAGCGTCCGAGGCGCGGCAGTACCTGCGTTTCGATCCGGGTGACCTGGAGGAGGAATTCCAGGAGACGATGACCTACTGGACGGAGTGGGCCGGCAGGTGCGAGTACGACGGGCCGTATCGCGAGTTGGTGCGACGCAGCGCCCTGGTGCTCAAGCTGCTGGTCTTTGAGCCGACGGGCGGTCTGATCGCCGCTCCGACGACGTCGCTGCCCGATGAGATCGGCGGCGGACGCAACTGGGATTATCGCTATACCTGGCTGCGCGACGCCGGCCTCGTGCTCGATGCCCTGCAGCAGCTGGGCTATCACGACGAGTCGCAGGCGTTTATCGACTGGCTGCAGAAGCTGTGCACGAACTCCGACGAGTTGCGGGTGATCTACGACGTCGACGGAGAGCCCGCACCCGACGAGCGGCCGCTGAACCATCTGGCCGGCTACCGCAACTCGCACCCGGTTCGAATTGGCAACGGGGCTGTCGAACAGACGCAGGTGGACGTCTACGGGCAGGTCCTCGATGCGGTCGTGCTCTGTTTCGAGCGGATGCCCCGCAAGATGTCGAGTGACTTGTGGGATCTGTTGCGGTCGCTGGCCGACCGTGCCGCAAAACAATGGCGCGAGCAGGATCAGGGGCCGTGGGAGATGCGCGGGCCGGCGAAGGACTATGTGTACTCCAAGCTCTACTGCTGGGTCGGCCTCGACCGGGCGATCCGTTTCGCCGAGGCGCATGGTCTGGAGGGCGACCTGGAGGAATGGAAACAACAGCGGGACGCCGTCAGCCATGCGATCCTTTCGGAAGGTTACAGCAAACAGGTCGGCGCCTTCACTCAGACGTTCGCCGGAGACGAACTCGACGCCAGCGTGCTGACGATCGCCCTGGCCGATCTGTTGCCGGCGGACGATGAACGGATTCGTGCGACGGTGCGAAAGATCCAGCAGGAGTTGTCGGTCGATGGTCTGGTCTACCGCTACCGGATGGACGACGGCCTGCCGGGGCGGGATGCCACGTTTACGCTGTGCAGCTTCTGGCTGGTGATGAATCTTGCCCTGATGGGGGAAGTGGATGAGGCAACGAGGCTGTTCGAACGGATCTGCGGTTTCGCCAACGATCTCGGACTGATGTCGGAGCAGATTGATCCGGACAGCGGCCTTCTGCTGGGTAATCACCCTCAGGGCTTTACCCATCTCGGTCTCATCCGGGCAGCCATACACTTGCAGGACGCCCGCAGAACAACGGAGTGAAAGAACCCATGTCACAGGTTGTCGTCATTACTGGTGGGTCGGCCGGTGTCGGCCGAGCGTGCGCCGTCGAGTTCGCCAGACAGGGTGCTGCGGTTGCGGTTCTGGCCCGTGGCGAGGAACGACTGACCGCCGCCTGCGCAGAGATCGAACAGGCCGGCGGAAGAGGACTGGCGATCTCCACGGACGTGGCCGATCCCGCGCAGGTGGAACAGGCGGCCGAGCAGGTCGAGAGCGAACTGGGGCCGATCGACGTGTGGGTCAACAATGCCATGACGACGATCTTTTCCCCGCTCAAGGAGATCACACCCGAAGAATTCCGGCGAGCGACCGAGGTGACCTATCTGGGCGTCGTCTATGGAACGATGGCCGCTCTCAAGCGGATGCTGCCCCGGAATCGCGGGACCATCGTCCAGGTCGGATCGGCCCTGGCCTATCGAGCCATTCCGCTCCAGTCTCCCTACTGCGGCGCCAAACACGCGATTCGCGGCTTCACCGATTCGCTGCGTTCGGAACTGATCCATGACTCCAGCCAGGTGCACGTCACCATGGTGCAATTACCCGCGATGAACACGCCGCAGTTCAGCTGGTGCAGGACGCGCCTGCCGAAGCATCCACAGCCGGTGCCGCCGATTTTCCAGCCGGAGGTCGCAGCCCGCGGCATCGTGTGGGCGGCCACGCACCGCCGCCGCGAACTGTTCGTCGGCCGCTCCGCCGTCTGGACGATCTGGCTCAACAAGTTCCTGCCGGGGTTAGGTGACCGCTATCTGGCGAAGAATGCCTACGACGGCCAGCAGACGGATCAGCCGGTCCCGAACGATCGCCCCGCGAACCTCTTTGAACCTGTCTCGGGGGATTTCGACGCCCACGGCATCTTCGGCGATCGCGCGACCAACAGCAGCGGGCAGCTCTGGCTGACCACGCATCGCATCAAAGTGATCGCAACGGCGAGCATCCTTCTGGGGCTGATCGGAGCGGTTCTCTACTCGTGGAGCTGATCTGTCGGGCGACTGGCGATGCGCAGATTGCTCTTGAGTTGATTTGCGGATCTGGACGATAAAGCGCTGTGTGACGGTAACTCTGGATCGACATTGCAGGCACGGATGCCACAGCGACTTCGCAAGCTGTTGACGCTCCTCTTGGTTGTGACGCAAGTCATAGCTGCCACAAGTGCTGCGCGAACCGTTGCTGCGGAGACGGGAACGCCCTGCTGCTGTTGCTCAGACGGAACGTGCTGCTGCTCACTTCAGGCCAGAGAGGCTGGTTCCTGCTGCTGCCATCAGCAAGCGGCTGAAAAGCAATCTCAGGCAGCCGATTGTTGTTCGTAGCATCAAGCGAAGCGACGTGCCAGTTCGCCCTTGAGATGCCTTGGCTGTAAGTGTGGCTGTCAGGAGCCAACGCGGCAGCCGGCCACTCCCGGCCCTTCACCGAACGACGGCCGCGAGCAATCCGAGCGACTTGCTGCAGAAGCTGCCGAGACTTGCGAGTCTGCGCCTCGGATCGCGAACTTTTACGGGACGCACTTCATCCTGGCAGCGCCTGCCGAAGCGTTCTTCGCCGGCATGGATCCGCAGCCGCTTCTCTGCGCCTGGCTGCTATAGCCGGCAAGCTGATCGCAGCATCAGTGCGCGCCTGCTTTCCGCGTTGAGATAGCCGGACGATCTCTGCGCCGTTTCTGCAATCGCCCGACCTGCCCGCCACTTGCGCGATCGCGCTTGTTCGTATGCCGACACGGTTCGGCCGGACACCTCATGTCGCTCGTGTGAGCAGAGGTCATCCATGCCTGGGAAGAATGCTATGAGTACAACCGAACAACATTCCACAGCGACTGACGGAGCCTCGGATGCCGAACGCCCGAACGTCAACAGCGCCCCGTCGCCGACAGGAGCCCTGCCAGCCGTTGCTGCACGCTGGCGCTGGGCGATGCAGGCGGTTGCGCAGCCGCTGCTATTCTTCCTGGCCGGTGCTGTTTTACTTGGACTGCTCGGCATGGCACAACGCATGGGATGGATCTCGTCCGGCGGTGCCGCCGGGGGAGCGACGACAGCATCAGCCGGGGCGGCAGCTGTTGATTACATCTGTCCGATGATGTGCACTCCACCGCAGCAGGAGCCGGGACGATGTCCGGTTTGTGCGATGGAACTGGTCCCTGCGGCCGCCGGAGGCGGAGGCGGCGATGAGCGCTCCATCGTCGTCGATCCGGCCTCCCGGCGCGTCGCAAACATTCAGACGGTTGCGGCTCAGTCGGCGCCCTTGTCGCGGACAATCCGGGCGGTCGGCCAGATTGTCTACAACGAAGGAACAATGAAGACCATCTCGGCTTATACGGGCGGCCGATTCGATGCCCTGTACGTGGACTTTACGGGGGCCGTCGTCCAGCGGGGTGAACGGCTCGCGTCGTTCTATTCGCCGGAACTCTACTCGGCCCACGTCGAGTATTTGCAGGTGGCGAAAGCCGCCAATTCACAATCGGCGGCGGGACTGGCATCGGTTGTCGCGGCGAATCAGCGGCTGCGGGACAATTCCCGACAGCGGCTGATTGAGCTGGGGATGTCGGAGACGCAGATCGCTGCGCTCGATCGCCAGGGTCAGCCGCAAAGCCGTATGGACATCGTCGCCCCCATGAGCGGCACTGTCATCGAGAAGCTGGCTGTCACAGGGGAATACGTCAAGGAAGGTGAGCCGGTCATTCGCCTGGCCGACCTGTCGACAGTCTGGCTGATGCTTGAACTATTTCCCGCGGACGCCGCCGTTGTACGCCAGGGGCAAACCGTGGAGGCGACGCTCAAGTCGCTCCCCGGCAGAAGCTTTTCGGGCCAGGTCACCTTCATCGATCCTCACGTGGATCCAATGTCGCGAACCGTCGATGTCCGAGTTGTCATGGAGAATCCGAACGGCTCCCTGCGGATTGGCGACTACGCCAAGGCGCACATTCAGACGATGGCTGATTCTTTTACACAGGGCTCGTTCGTCACTGTGCCCCGCAGTGCGGTGCTCATGGCCGCCAATCAAAGCATCGTCTATGTCGAGACGGACCCCGGCCGGTTTGCAATCCGTCGCGTTCTCACCGGCCCCGCCTCGGGTGATCGGATCACGATTGTCAAAGGTCTTGCCGCGGGGGAGATGGTCGCCACCGCTGGAAACTTCCTGCTCGATTCCCAGATGCAACTGGCGGGCAATCCGTCGCTCATCGATCCGACGCGGGCCGCGCCGCCGATGGACGTCGTTCCCGGACTCAGTCCCGAGATGCTGGTTGAGATCAACAAACTGCCCGAAGAGGACCGGGAACGGGCGATGGCCCAGGTCATCTGCCCGGTCACCGACTTCGAACTCGGATCGATGGGCGTTCCTCCGAAGGTGATCATCGACGGCCAGCCGATCTTTCTCTGTTGCGAGGGATGCCGCGAGAGCCTGCTGGAAAATCCGGAGGAGTATCTTGCGCGGCTGGAGGCGTACCACAGCGGGGCCAGCAGTCCTGGCTCCCCCTCGGACCTCGGTCTGCCGCCGATCGGACAGATTGAACCGGCAGCATCCGCACCCGACCTGCCGCCGATCGGCATGATCGAACTGCTGCCGGTCGAGGTTTCATCGCCAGAGACGGAAATCCGGCGTTCGGCGAACAGCGGCGCGGACAGCACGGAGGTGATCCAATGAACTGGCTGCTCAACTTCTGTATTCGTGAACGGTTGCTGATCGGCGTCTTGTCGATCGGACTCATTGCTGCCGGCTGGTATTCGCTTCGGCACGTTCCCGTCGATGCGATCCCCAACGTCGGCGAGAACCAAGTGATCGTGCTCACCGAATGGATGGGCCGCTCGCCCAAGGACATCGAGGACCAGATCACCTATCCGCTCTCCATCGCCCTGCAGGCGGTGCCCGGGTCGAAAAGCGTCCGCGGCAAAAGCATGTTCGGCTTCAGCTTCGTCCAGGTGACCTTCGATGACGACATCGACTTCTACTGGGCCCGGTCCCGCGTGGCCGAACAACTGACAACTGTTGCCGGTTCGTTGCCGGCTGATGTTACGCCAACGCTTGCGCCCGATGCCACGGCTCTGGGACAGATTTACTACTACGTGTTGGAACCTCCGCCGGGGATGGACCTAGCCGAACTGCGCTCGCGGCAGGACTTCTTCATCAAGTATGCGCTGCAGTCAGTCGACGGAGTGGCCGAAGTGGCGTCGATCGGCGGCTACGTCCGGCAGTATCAAATCGATGTCGACCCGGACGAACTGCGTTATCACGAACTGCCGCTCAACCTGGTGATCGATGCCGTGAAGGCCTCCAACATCGACGTCGGAGCCAAGACCGTCGAAAAAGGCGGAATGGAGTTCATCGTTCGCGGCAAAGGCTTCATCGGTTCCGGAAAAAGTGAACAGGAGACGATCGAACAGATCAAAGAAACCGTCGTCGCCACTCGCGAGGGCGTGCCGATCACCGTGGGTGAACTGGCCAGCGTCCAGACCGGCCCTTCCTTCCGGCGAGGAGCACTCGATTTCAACGGCAGCGAAACGGTCGGCGGTGTCGTCGTGATGCGCTACGGAGAGAATCCGCGCAAAGTGATCGATCGGGTCAAAGCGAAAATCGCCTCGCTGGAATCAGAGCTGGACGGCATCCGAATCGTCGGCGTGTACGACCGGACGACGCTCATCGATGAGACCATCGCCACGCTGACTTCCGCCCTCTCAGACGAAACGCTGATCACGATTGCCGTGATGGTCTTGTTTCTGCTGCACGTCCGGTCGAGCCTGATCATTGCCATCACCCTGCCCATGGCCGTGCTGATGTCGTTCATTGCCATGCACGTGTTTGGCGTCGATGCGAACATTATGTCGCTGGCGGGAATCGCCATTGCGATCGGCACGATGGTCGATATGGGGATCATCATTCTCGAAAACGTCTACGACCGACTGGCGGAGTGGGAAGCGGACGGATCGCCCGGCGCATCCGAACACCGACTCATCGTCATTCGCGAAGCGGCCAGCGAGGTCGTGCCGGCGGTCATTGCGGCGGTCAGTACGACCATCGTGAGCTTCCTGCCGGTCTTCTTTCTGACCGGGCGGGACCATCGCCTGTTCGCTCCACTCGCGTGGACGAAGACATTTGCACTGGCGTCCAGCCTCATTGTGGCGGTGGTCGTTGTGCCCATGCTGTGCCGCGTGCTGCTGCGAAGTTCGCAGCCGTCCCGGTTCAGGCGGATCGCAACCGCAACCGGAACGGGAGCCTTGCTCGGCGTGTTGTGTCACTCTATTTGGGGTGACGCACTGTCGCTCCGAACCGGTCTGTCGCCGAATCTGGTGACTCTTCTAGGTTTCACTGCGGGTGCGGCCGTTGGCTGGTGGCTGGCCGCCGAACGAATCAAGCCAATGGATCACAATCCGGTCAGCCGGTTCGTTCGCTGGTTGTATGGCGGTCGGCTGAAGTTCGCCCTCCAGCACAAGTTGCTGAGTCTCTCATTCCCCGCTGTGATTCTAGTGGTGGGCCTGGGAGCCTGGATCGGCCTGCCGACGGTTTTGCGGCCCGTCGAGAAGCTGGCCAACGTCTTCGGGGCCGATCTCAACGAGATCCCCGGCTACGTCGATGCCAAACATCTCTTCACTGGTCTGCAGTCGGATGACTGGATCGCGTTGGACGAGGGGAGCTGGTTCTATATGCCCAGTCTGTATCCGGCGGCCAGCTTCAATCAGGCGATGGAAACGCTCCAGTCGCAGGATGCGATGATCAAGCGAATTCCCGAAGTGGCCAATGTGCTCGGAAAGATCGGACGGGTGGAGTCGGCCCTCGACCCGGCGCCGGCGGCGATGGTCGAAACGTACGTGATGCTCAAGCCAAAGGAACAGTGGCGCGCGGGAATGACGCCCCGCAAGATCTGGGACGAGATCAACAAGGTGGCCACGCTGCCGGGAATCACGCCCGCCTCGGCGCTGCAACCGATTGAAGGCCGCGTCGTGATGCTGCAAAGCGGGATTAAAGCGTCGATGGCCGTCCGCATCTATGGAGACGATCTGGCGGGCTTGTCCAAGGCAGCGATCGCCGTGGCCGAATATCTCAAATCCCATCACCAGGTCAATGCCGGAACAGTCAATCCCGACATTGTGATGGGCAAGCCGTATGTCGAGTTCGAGGTGAATCGCAAAGAGGCCGCCCGCTACGGCATGAACACGATGATGGTCAATCAGATCGTCGCGGCCGGCCTGGGTGGAGTGGACGTTACCGAAACGGTCGAAGGTCGTGAACGCTATCCCGTCCAGGTCCGCTACGAGCGGGGCGTCCGTGAGCATCTGGAGGACCTGCCCAGTATTCCCGTCGTCACCCATACCGGCGAAGTGGTCCCGCTGGCGGACCTGGCTGATGTGACGACGACATGGGGACCCGGTGCCATCAACAGCGAGGACGCGCGGCTGGTGGCCCACGTGTCCTTCTCGCCAGCCGGCACGGCGGGTGACCTGGAGACGGTGAACAGCGTGATGGCTTCGCTGCGTACGGCACGCGAGAGCGGCGAACTGATCTTCCCCAACGGCAATTTCGAATTGCAGCCAGTCGGGTCATTTCAGAATCAGATCGAAGCCAACCGCCGCTTGATGTGGATTGTGCCGACCGTTCTGCTGGTCAACCTGATGCTGCTGTACCTGACGTTTCGCAACCTGCCGATCTCGCTCGTCGTCTTCTCCGGCATTCCGGTCGCGTTCGCCGGCGGGATGATCGCGGTAGCCGTTGTGGGGATCGACATGAACACGGCCATCTGGGTCGGTTTCATTGCCTTGTTCGGCGTGGCGGTCGATGACGGCGTCGTCATCGCGACATACATCAAGCAGTCGCTCGATCGGCGAACGATCCACAGCATCGCCGACTTGAGGCAGGCGATCTACGAAGCAGGTCTCAAGCGCGTGCGTCCCTGCCTGATGACGACCATCACGACGCTCGCGGCACTCGTTCCCGTACTGATTTCGACAGGTCGCGGAGCCGATGTCGCCCGAGCGATGGCGCTGCCGGTCTTCGGCGGAATGCTCGTCGAGCCTTTCACATCGTTCATCGTGCCGACTTTGTACTGTGCCTATCGGGAACTGCGGATCAACGCCGGCCTCGACACGCTGCAGCTGCCGCAGGCATCAGCGGCTGAGCAGGATGTTCAGACCCCAAGCGCGGCCTGAGCAGAAACTTTTATCCCCACTTCCAGACTCGCCAACTGCCATCGAAGGAGGATTCCAAATGACACGTCCGACCATACTGCTGTTTCTGCTGTCGATCCTCGTCGTGACGGCAGGCTGCCAGTCTTCGTCTCCTCACACGACGAATTACCGTCCCGGCACGGGGCCACCCTCCGGAGGAACCTGCTCCAGCTGCCACTGAGGGCGGGCATCGATCACTAACGCCACGAATTCGCAAAATACATCTCTCGCTACTCCGATCGGACCCATGGCGAAGCGAAGTTGCTTCACGTCCCGGACCGATCACAACTTTCGAAAGGAGTCTCACCATGACCCTGTCTCGCATCGTTCCCATCGGCATTGTGCTCACTGGACTGCTGCTGTCCGTTGTCGCAGCCGTCCGAGCCGATGGGCCCGAACACGGTCCGTCCACTCGCGATCAACACAAGATCGCCGCCCAGAAGATCTGCCCGGTCACCGGCAAGAAACTCGGCAGCATGGGCACTCCGCTCAAGGTCAAGATCGGCAAGGAGGAACTCTTCCTCTGCTGCAAAGGTTGCACGAAAGGCCAGGTGAGCCGCGAGCACTGGGCGAGCGTCCACGCCAACCTCGCCGAAGCGCAGGGGAAGTGCCCGGTGATGGGACATGACCTGCCGAAGAACCCGAAATGGACCATCGTGGAAGGCCAGATCGTCTATGTCTGCTGCCCTCCCTGCACGAAGAAGATTGAAGCCGATCCCAAAACCTACCTCGCCAAGCTCGACAAGCTGTACGCCGCGTCTCAGAAGAAGGAACAGGCGACTCGGCAATCAGGGGCCTCGGTGCGATAGGATCGAGGCCATCGTGAATGAGGGGGAGGGATGTCCACCTGCGGACCTGCTCCAGATCTGCCACGGCAGCCTGGAGTCGGTTCGTCTCGGTTCTGGCCTGGTGTCTTGTGCAACGTGATTCGCTACACTGAACGATGGCCCGTAAACGATCCCAGAGAGCAACAATCCATTGAATGTTCGTTCGAGAGACATGAGGTAGACATGAGACATGCCATCGTGATCACAATTGGGGGGCTCGTGAGTCTCTTGGTGGCGGAAACCGTTCCTGCTGAGCCGGTCACGGTGGTCGATGCGAAGACTGTCACGAATGCGCGTCAGCCGCAGGCAGCCGTCGATGCGAGTGGAACAATCTTCGTCACCTTCGGAGCAGACGAGGCGATCTATAGTTCAAGCTCCGCGGACGGCGGCGAGAGCTTTTCTGCGCCAGTCAAGGTGGCTGACGTATCCAGACTCGCGCTGGGGCTACGGCGTGGCCCGCGGATCGTCGCTGGCGACGGCGTTCTGATCATCACTGCCATCAGTCACGACGGAGGAAACCTGTTGTCGTGGCGCTCGATCGACAATGGTGAAAGCTGGCACGATGCCGTGCAGGTCAATGACCGGCCGCGGGTCGCACGGGAGGGCCTGCACGCTATGGCCATCAGCCCGGAGGGAGCTGTCTTCTGCACCTGGCTGGACCTGCGCAACGATGGGACGGAGATCTTCGGTAGCCTTTCGACCGATGGCGGACGCACCTGGGGCGAGAATCATCTGGTGTACCGCTCGCCCTCGGGCAGCGTGTGTGAATGCTGCCACCCGGCCGCGACGTACGACCCGAAAGGTGACCTGCATGTGATGTGGCGGAATTCACTGGACGGGGCGCGGGATCTGTACTGGGCATCATCCACTGATGACGGAAAGACTTTTACCAAGGCGCAGAAACTCGGTGAGGGCACCTGGCCACTTGACCGTTGCCCGATGGATGGCGGCTGGCTGGCCGCCACCGGCGACGGACAGCTCACGACCGTCTGGCAGCGCGACAAACACGTCTACCGAACCGATTCCGTCAGTGAAGAGGAAACGCTGCTGGGGCCGGGGATTCAGCCTTGGGTCACTGCTACTCGTGAAGGGACCGTTGTCGTCTGGCTCAGCAGTCGTCCGGGTGACCTCTGGCTGGCGACGCCGGACGATTCCCGTCCCCGGCGGTTAGCCGGTGGCGTCACCGACCCGGTCGTTGCCTCGCCGGCTTTCACAGCCGGACCGGTCGTGGTCGTCTGGGAAAGCGGACGCAAGCGGGATACGACTGTCATGGCTGAGGTGATCGACCGCTGAAGTTGAACCGCGATCGCCTTGTGAAGTGCTCAAGCCCTGTCACTCGTGAGCGTGCTCGTCTGAACTTCCGTGTTGATCGTGCGACGTCTCTGCTTCACCCTGCGGCTGCGGCTCGGAGTGATGGCCGCTACCCGATCCGTGTTCGTGGCCGGAACCCGACGACTCTTCGAGCAGTTTTTCCTGATTCTGCGTGAGATCCGGCAGCTGGCGGACGGCGGCGACCACTTTCCAGATCTCGTCATCGGAATGAGTTGGGCCGAATGCGGGCATGCCGGTCATGCGGATGCCGTGCTTCACGATCCAGAATAACTCACCGTCGGACCATTCGTGGAGAACCGTGGACAGCTCTCGTGCTGGGGGGTTGAGACCTTTGGCGAACTCCTCAGGCTCCACCTGAGGAGCACCGTGGCATTGCAGGCACATCGCGCCAAAGCTCTTGAGCCCCGTGGAGACGGCGTCGACATCATCGGCGAACGGATTCTTCTCCTCCGGCGACCGGACATCGACACTCCGGTGCACCGTCCAGTGGGCCAGCTTTTTCTCCACCGCGCCCGGCGTTTCCGTCGCAGCCATGTTGAAGGCTCCGAAAGCGATCACCGCAGTCGGAATCAGAATGAGGATCAAGAGCGTGATGACCACGCTCCAGAGGATGTGTTTTGTTCGCTGTTTCATGAGCCGAACTTTCGTGAATCGATCGTGTCACCAGGTTGCAGTGTCGGTCAGCGAATATAGGCGTCCCAACCGGCGTAACTCTCGGTCTTGGGCCCGCGGGGAATGGCCAGGGCGATCACTAGCGCGCCGATGATCGTGCTCAGGACGGAATAGGTCGGCCCGCTGGCATCGAGGACCCACGGGCTGGCAGCAACGATCAGTCCGAGCACGACATTGAGATACCGGCCGATCCGCAGCACCTCGCCCATACAGACGACCGAGACGGTCACGATGAGCGCGCCGCCGAGATGGGCGATGTCCGCCGCCGTGGTCTCGATGCTGATGCCGAATAGCTTCGGCAGGAACATCAGCGCGGCTCCCAGGATCGACGAGGCCGTCAGCGTCCAGGGAAAGCTCATCCCCCAGATCGAGGCGATGAACACGTCCCACGGCTTCTCCGGGAGTGCAGCCAGTTTCGGCGAGCGTTCGTCGGGCGTGCAGCCGTCTGCTTTGCCCCCCTTCCAGAAGATGGTCCACAGCGAGCCGCCCCGATCGCCGCGCTGCTTCGCATCGACCATGTGCTGACCCATGGCGACGACCTCATCGACCTCCAGCGGAATCATCGGCAGCATGATGGCCGCTGCCACCAGGCAGAACGTGCACCAGTAGCCGACAATCACCGGCTGCGAAATGACCAGAATGATGTGCGTCAGCCCGAGCGGGATTACCAGGATGCCGAAGAACGTCACCATCCACGGCATCGTCCGCCAGCGCGACGGGCTCCCCATAAAGCCCATCAGAAACTCGAACGTGTACGAGATGGCTCCCAGGCCCGCGTCCGAGATGGGCATGGAATGCGACATCTTCG
>CALJUK010001043.1 GCA_937975745.1 uncultured Planctomycetaceae bacterium
ATCGAGTTGTTTATTCTGCCCCCCTATCGGCTCCGCACACTTGGCATCAGTGTCAGTGAATTCGTTCGAGAATGCCTCGGCCCCCAAATCCTGCCACTGCTTGCTTTATCAATTTACTCGGCTGTTCTGGCCAACACGATCGCAGTCCCGGACACTTGGCCGGCCGTGATCGCTGGCACAGCCGGAGGTGGGCTCACGTTGGTGGCCGTCTGGTCGGCCCGCCACTACGGACTGAAGGCCTGGGACACGTCTCACGCCGTCAGTAGCACTTAGAACATCGAACGTCGGCCGGTGACTTGCCCAGGCTTCACCACACGCCTCGCCGGGCAAATAACCGCGGATTGGGCCACTTGATCGCCGCGATCCGTGAGACATCAGCCGCCTAAGCCAATGAAAGTGACCCCAATCATGACACTGCAGTCTGCCAGCCTGCTTGGAGAACCGATTCCTGCCGACAGCTTGTCGACCGCAAACGCCGCACGCTCAGCGACCGTCGAGACCGCCCGCTCGGACAACCCTCTGTCGGTTCAACTTGTCCCGTCGTCGTCCTCCGCGACGCTTCTTGCCGACTGGGCTGATCTGGAACAGCGAATCGGCAGCCAGGCATTGGCCTGTTCGGCCGCCTGGACAAGGACGTGGCTGGCCAACTACGCCGACCTGGTTCCTCACCATTTCGTTGTCGCACGCGTGAATGACCAGTTGGTTGGTGTCTGCTTGCTGACTGAGGGAGTCGGCCAGTTCGACGGACCGTTTCGCTTGAGAACATTGCATGTCGGGACGGCTGGCGAACCGGATGCCGACAGTAGCTGTATCGAATACAACCAGATTCTGGTCGAACCACGTTTTCGAAAGGCATTTGTCGAGAAGCTCCTTGAACTGGTCGACCGACTGCCGGGATGGGAGGAGTTCCGCCTGGATGGTTTTTCGACCGAGGATGCTGGCCCACTCCTGTCGGCTCGTACCGATTGGAACGTGCGACGCGTCGAATGCAACTACTTCGATCTGCAACTCGCCCACGACGCCCGGACTGATGCACTGGCGCAGTTCGGTTACGCCACACGTAAGAATCTGCGGAAGAATCTGAAAGCACTTGGAAACGTCACTACGGAATGGGCCGAAACACCAGAGGAAGCACGCAGCATTCTTGCGGACCTGGTTCGGCTGCATCAGCAGCGGTGGAACGCCGCCGGTTATCCAGGGGTTTATGCCAGTCCACGATTCACGAAGTTCCATGAGCAGCTAATCGACGCGTTGTTGCCGACCGGTCAATTGGCCTTGTTTCGCGTGACGGCTGAATAATACGACTGGCAACATTACGCGCTTCTTGGTTGTGTCCAGTTGTTTGTCGATCGGAATCGAATTCTCTGCTACCAGGGTGGGAGCGCCCCCTATTCCACCAAGCTCAGCCCGGGTGTGATGGTCGACTATCTCTGCATCGAAGAATGCCTCCGACGCGGTTTTCTGGCGTACGACTTTCTCGGCGGCCAGACACACCACAAACGGAAGCTGGGAACAGCCGCCGGAGAACTGGTCTGGGCCGTACGGCGACGACCCAGTTGGAAGCATGCAGTGGCCAACTCACTCCGGAACATTAAGCGAACCGGTCGGCGGAGACTGACAGAACTCCGACAGACGCTTTCGACAACAGATCGGTCGTCGAACGGCTCTGACGACATCGATTCCGATGGAACTTGAGGCTCTGAGACACAATTCACTCAGACCAGAATCATGACGATCTCGATCAACTCTCATCCAAAACATTGCCGGTTTGATGTATCTCCGCAGAGGTGACACGATGCACCACGTTCTTGAAATGAATTCCATCGAGGAACTCCGCCCGTACCGAGACGTGTGGCAGGCGCTCCTCAAGCAGACAGCCCAAGCCTCGTTTGTCCGATCTTTCGATTGGCTGGAAGTGTATTGGAAGCACTTCTCCGACGGTCAGACTCTCCGCGTCCTGCTGGTCCAGAACGAGGACTGCGAGGTTGTCCGCATACTGCCGTTGGTCGTCCGGCCGATCGAGACTCGCGTCGGCAAGTTGAACTATCTGACGTATCCACTCGATGACTGGGCCACGTACTACGGTCCGGTGGGTCCGCAGCCGGAAGTGTGGCTACGATCCGCCTTCGACCACATCCGCCACAGCAGCCGCGATTGGGACGTCGTCGAGCTGCGGTTTGTTGGCAGTTCTACCACAGAGACCGACGCGACGGCCCAGGCCTTTTCCGTGTTCGAACGGAACGTCCAGCCCCGCCCCTGGCATCAGGCGGCAGTGATTCAGCTGCGCACGACATTCGACGACTACGTGAGCAGCAAGTCGAAGAATTTTCGCAAAGGGCTCCGCAAAACGGAACGGAACCTACAATCCCTGGGCGAAGTCCGGTTGTGCCGGTATCGACCGTTGGGAACGGCCGGCGGCGATGATACGCCCCGCTGGGATCTGTACGAAGCGTGCGAAGAGATTGCCCGCAACAGCTGGCAGGGTACGTCTCGCACGGGAACAACGATTACGCATGCTCCCGTTCGGCAGTTTTTCCGCGATGTCTATGCTGCTGCCATCCGCTGCGGTTCACTTGACCTAAACTTGCTGTATGTCGGGGGACGACCTGTCGCCTACGACTACAATCTTGTGAACAACGGATACATCGACTGTTTAAGAACCGGATTCGATCAAACCAGCGGTGCTGAAGGAGCCGGTTCGCTGATGTTCAAACTCTGGCTCGAGGACAGCTTCGCTCGCGGCGATCAGGTGATTGACCTGGGAGTCGGGAGCCTGGACTACAAACAACGCTGGTGCACAGAGGTTGTGGGAAGCTTCCGCTTCACACACTTCGCGAGAACAGCCTGGCGATCCCAGCTTTTAAATTGGAACCAATGGGTGAAGACTCGGTTCGGAACGCGCGTCGAAGAATTCGAACAGTCTGACGAGACACTTCACAATCAGCGTCCGGAGAAGGTGGTTGAGTTGCCAACACCGGAATGCGTCACATTACCGTGACACCCTAGAAGCGGTTTCGGAACCGGTAAGTGAAGCTGTTTTGGCCAAGCATGTTTCTCGCGAACACAAGTCACACAGAGGTTTTGAAACCCCTTCGAGAGAGCCCGAGTCTCTGGACTCGCGGAGCCGTCCCATGGCGACACTTTCAGCATTTGAACAGAGTATCGACCAGAAGCACGACCGTCCCGTGTCGACTCCCCTCGCCAAACGGGTCTGCCACGTAAGTTTGACGCTGTGCACCGGCGGCTTGGAACGCTTGCTCGTCGATTTCGCTGGCCGGCATGATCGCCAGCGATACATTCCCGAATTCGTCGCCTTCGGTGATCTGGGACAACCGGCAGCCGACATTCGCTCGAGGGGATGTCACGTCACGCATTTTCCCTTGTCCCATCTTGGCCGAGGTGAACGGGTCCGGCGGTTGGCCGGTCTGTTTCGCGATCGCAAAGTCGACGTCGTTCATACCCACAACGCGCAACCCCATTTGTGGGCAACCTTGGCAGCCCGCCTCGCGGGTGTTCCCGTCGTGATTCACACCCGACACGGGCGACGGTTCGGCAAGGGAGTCTGGGAAGGCTTTCAGTTTGGTCTGGCCAGCAGGCTCGCGGATCGGGTGGTGGCAGTCTCGGATGATACAGCCGACCTCTGCAGACACGTGGGCTGCCTGACGCCTCGCAAAGTCGATCGCATCTGGAACGGCATCGACGTGAATCGCTTTGCCTACTGCGGCCCGAACCCCAATCGGACAGCCATCGCCGTCGGTCGCCTTTCCGCCGAGAAGGACTTCGACACGCTGCTGAAAGCGGTGTCGATTGTCGTCAGCGAAGTCCCGGACTTCCACCTGATGCTGGTGGGAGACGGTCCCGAACGCGGCGCTCTCGAAACACTCAGCCACGATCTCGGGCTGCAGGATTCCGTCACATTCCTGGGTGAACGATCCGACGTGCCCGAACTTCTGGCCTCGGCTGCGGTCTTTGTCTGCTCGTCGCGGACGGAAGGAATCTCGCTCACTCTGCTGGAAGCGATGGCCGTCGGCCTGCCGGTTATTGCCACGAAAGTCGGCGGAAATCCCGAAGTCGTCGCGTCGGAAGCGACCGGCCAGCTTGTTCCGGCAAGCAATCCCACTCAGCTGGCGACCGCAATCATTGATCTTTGCCTATCACCAGACCGCTGCCAACAGTGGGGCGCTGCTGGCCGGAAACGAGTTGAAGATTGCTTCAGCGTGGATCGCATGGTTCGCGATTACGAACGGTTATATGACGAGATCGCCGCAGCAAAGCCGCGGCGCAAAGGCCATTGATCCAGGAATTGCATCGCGCGCAGAACAGCCCGGAGGCGTGAGTAACCAGCATGCGTTTGCTTTTCTTTTCGACAAGTTATCCGAATCCACTTCAGCCACGAATCGGCAGCTTCAATCATTCATTGATTCAGGCGTTGGCGGAAGACCATTGGGTTCGCGTAGTGGCTCCGATTCCCTGGACCAGCGAGTTGGCCATCACTCGACGGACTGGCCGCCGGATGCCTGACGGGCGCATGAGCTATGCCGGTGGCGTACCCGCTGTGCATCCGCGGTTCTACTACTTTCCTCGGCTCATGCCATCGCAACTCGCACGCACCATGGAGTGGAGTTGCGCCCCCTGTCTCGACCAGCAGATTCAAGCGTTCCGCCCGGATGCGGTTGTGTCGTACTGGGCCGATCCGGACGGTCGGGTCGCATTGGATGCCGCACGCCGCCACAGTCTTCCGGCGATCACAATGTCCGGGGGAAGCGACGTCCTGGTACTGGCCCGCGGCGGACAACGACGAACGGCCATCTTCAGCGTACTGAAGGAATCCGACGCCGTCATCGCGGTCAGTCAGGATATCGCCAATGTGGTAATCTCCGGCGGAGTGCAGCCAGAGAAAGTGACCGTCGTCCGCAGAGGTGTCGACCGGGCGGTCTTCACACCGGGCAACCGTCTGGAAGCGCGTCACCGACTGGGAATTGACCCGACTCGCAAGATGTTCCTCTTTGTCGGACGACTTGTTCCGGTGAAGGGGTTGTCGACTCTCATTGAAGCGGCTGATCAACTTCGCCGGCAGGGAGTCGATTTTGCGTGCTATGTTTGCGGAGAAGGGTCGTTGCGTGCTCGGCTGGAGTCTCAAGTCCGGTCGCGAGGTCTGGAACGATCAATCTACTTTTCCGGTTCGCAACCGCAAGAACAATTAGTCGACTGGTATCGTGCGGCGGACTTCACGGTGCTACCCAGCCTGTCGGAAGGCATTCCGAACGTGTTGATGGAATCGATGTGCTGCGAAACCCCGTTTGTAGCGAGCAATGTAGGAGGAATCCCTGAGATTGCCGATCCGAATCACGACCAGTTGGGTCCGGTCGGAAATTCGGAATCTTGGGCAGAAGCCTTAAAACAGCAGTTGCTCCGCCCCTGCAGCCGAACTGAAAGAATCTTTCGGCCGATGACCTGGACGGATTCCGCAGCACAACTGGCCCGCGTTGCAGAGCGACTTACCGCACAGCCGATGCAATCTCTATTACCTTTGACGCAGCCAGCTAAAGACCAAACGCACGCCACAACCGCAGTTACGACGGACGGTTGCAAGGTGATCGCAGAAACGACCTGAAGCGGCAACTACCATGAGCATGACACTCGAACAACCGATCGCCGCACCACAGCCGCCCCGCCGGAACCGCGTCCGCCGCGTACTGCTGGTCAGTTATCACTTCCCGCCAGTAGGTGGCGCGGGAGTGCAGCGACCGGTAAAGTTTGTGAAATACCTGCGGGAGTACGGCTGGCACGCGAGCGTTCTTGTCGCAGCCAACCCTTCAGTCCCGGTCTTCGATGACAGTCTCTGCGAAGATATCCCGACCAACACCATCATTGAGCCCGCGCGGACATTTGAACCCGGCTACCGCTTCAAGAAAAACACCGCCCAAAGCGGCGTCACAAACGGGACCACCACCGGTTTCTCTCTGCGGCGTTGGATCAGCGGGAGTCTGCGAACCGCCGCGCACATGGTCTTGCAACCCGACCCCCAGGTCTTATGGCTGCCCGATGCCTATCGGCGTGCCATGCGACTCCTCAACCGGACTCCACACGAAGCCATCATGGCGACGGCTCCGCCCTACAGTAATCTCCTGCTGGCCGCCCGCCTGAAACGGGCCACAGGGCTCCCGTTGATTGTCGACTTCCGTGACGAATGGGATCTCAGTAGTCGCTATCTCGAAAACAGCCACAAGGACCGATTTTCGCACTATGTGCAGGAGAGAATGCAGCGGTCTGTGCTGCGATCGGCCGACGCTATTCTCGCGACAACTCGCAGTAGTACAAACCGCCTTCTGGACCGAGCCCGCAATGCCGGCAGCCACGCAGTCGGACGTTGTATCTACAACGGGTTTGACGAAGACGACTTCCCGAGTGACCAGTGGCACGCCAGCGGGGCGAACCACTCCGGCCGTCTGCGGCTGGTTTACACCGGAACTTTGTGGAATCTGACTTCGGCACAACCGTTGGCCGAAGCGATCGAGAAGCTGGCCGTCACCGATCGGTCTCTGCTCGAACGCTTGGATCTCTGTTTCGTCGGTCGCAGAACACCCGAGCAGGAAACCTGGCTGGACCGGATGGAGACCGCTGGTTGCGTTGTCGATCGACAACCCTACTGTCAGCACTCCCGCGTGCTGGAGCTGATGCGTTCGGCCGACGCGCTCTGTCTGCTGCTTAGTTCGGTGGAGGGAACCGAGCGAGTCGTGCCAGCCAAGTTATTTGAGTACCTGGCCAGCCGCAAACAGGTCCTGGCCATCACACCACCGGGCGAGACGGCCGACATTCTCCGGAGCGTTTCGCCGCACAGTCATTTCGATCCGGCCGATACTGCGGGAATTGCAAACTGGCTGGCCAGCCGACTGCAAACAGAGCACGCTGGGCAAAATCATCACGACAACTTTCACGAGATGGATATTTCCACGTTCAGTCGACGAAAGCAGGCAGGCCAGTTGGCCACCTTGCTGGACGGACTCGCCGCCGGCTGACAGTCGCACCGTCTCCGCGGGGGGCGGTTCATTTCACGAAACGTTCCCAAACGTGACGGACAGATGCATTTCCTTGAAGACCTGAGAGCGAAGGCGCGCTGGTGCTACGGCGACGCCAACGCGAAGTCGCTATTGAAGACATGCCTGACCGACGGCACGGCAGCCATGCTGTGGTATCGGGCCATGCAGTGGTCACGCTGCGCTCGATTGGAACCGTTGGCAATGGTCTTCAACAAGATCAACGCGGTCTTCTGCCAGTGCATTATCGGGAGAGGTGCCGACTTCGGCCCGGGCTTCGTGCTGATCCATAGCCAGGGAGTCGTCATCAACAGCAACGTCCAGGGGGGACGAAACGTCTTCGTCGAACATCAGGTCACCATCGGCGCCGAAAAGAACCAGTCGCCCGAATTGGGAGACGACATCTTCATTGGAGCCGGAGCCAAGATCGTCGGACCGGTGCGAATCGGCAGTCGCAGCCGCATCGGTGCCAACGCAGTCGTTGTCCGTGATGTTCCGGACGATGTCACGGTCGGCGGTGTGCCGGCCCGCATCCTTCGCGAACGCAACCCGACGGAACGGACAGACTGTCTGGAAGATCGCCTGGAAGCCGAGGCCCAAGCCAGCCTCGGCAACCGTTGGGAATCAGCGGAACAGCCCTGCAGGGAGGTCTCTGACAACACCACGGAGCGTGGCGTCACACCAACTGAAGACCCATCCGTCGCAAAGGCCGTCGAATGCTCGCAGTAGAGATCATCTTCTGGTTGTCGCTGGCGCTGGTCGGATATGCGTACATTGTCTATCCAATGCTGATCGCAGCATTGGCTGTCCGTCATCGAATTCTCACCGCCAGCTCCGTCGCGCGAACGCCAACTGACGATCAACAATGCAACACCCGGCAGCAGCCAGAACAAGCGACACGTAACGAGCTGCCGTTCGTCTCCATCGTGATTGCCGCCTACCGCGAAGAACGAGTCATCACCCAGCGGCTGAACAACCTGGCATTGCAGGATTACCCGGCCGACCGGTTCGAAGTCATTATCGGTGTCGATGGCGACGAGGATCTGACGGGCGAATTGGTCCGCGTGTTTGGCGACCCCCGAGTTCGCCTGCTGCAATTCCCCGAACGCCGTGGCAAGGCTTCCGTCCTCAACGACTGCATCCCGATCGCCAAGGGAGACATCGTCGTCCTCTCGGATGCCAATACCATGATGGAAGCGACCGCGATTCGCCGACTGGTCCGACACTTTGTCGACCCGCAAATCGGCGGCGTCTGCGGACAACTTCTGTTGACCGACTCGGCCTCGGGCGAGAATGTCGACGGCATCTATTGGCGGTACGAAAATTTTCTAAAAAAATGCGAAGGCGAACTGGGAGTCCTGCTGGGTGCCAACGGTGCCATCTATGCCATTCGCAAAGAACTGTACGAGCCGATTCCCTCTGAGACGATCATCGACGACTTCTTGATCGGAATGCGGGTGCACCTGCATGGGAAGAAACTAATCTTTGACGCCGAGGCGGTCGCTCGCGAAGAAACAGCGCCCCACATGCAGGCGGAATTTCATCGTCGAGCCCGGATTGGCGCTGGCGGCTTCCAGAGTCTTGCCTGGCTGACCCCGTTGCTCAATCCAGCCAGAGGCTTGATCGCGTTGGCATTCTGGTCCCATAAAGTCTTGCGGTGGATGGCGCCTTCTCTGCTGATTGCAGCAATTCTCACCAATGTCGTCCTGGCGTCGAATCCGTTTTATCTCCACGTTCTGCTGGTACACGAAAAGTTCTATATTTTTGCCACATGCGGTTTGTGGCTTTTGCATGCTCGGCGTTGGCCCAAACTGCTTCGCCTGCCCGCGATGTTTGTCAGCATGAATGCCGCCCTGCTTGTCGGGTTGTGGCGGTTCAGCTGCAATCGACAAAAGGCGACGTGGAAACGAACCGAACGCTCCGAAGAACTCAAGTCGGACGGACAGTCCGGTGGTCACCAGGAAATGGAGGTGGCCCGATGACGTTGCCTCCGGAGATCCTGGCCTGGTCCGCTGCCGGCGTTGCGGCCTCGGGCCTGACTGTGGGAGGTCTGGCGTGGCAGTTTGCCCGCAAACGCAACATGCAGTATTGGCTGCCGGAATATCTCTTTCCCAGCGAACGCAAGCCCCGGTTGCCCCTGGAACAACTGGACGTCTTCATCTCTGTCTGTGATCACTTCGAACCGCAATGGGGACGCCCATCGCGGCAGACAGCCATCGCCCGTGTCGATCGCTGGTGCCGAGATTACCCGAAGTTGTTCGCCCAGTTCCGCGACTCGCGCGATCGACCACCCCAACACACGTTCTTCTTCCCACAAGATGAATACCAACCCGAATACCTCGATCGGCTGGCGCTGCTCGTCGAAGATGGCTTCGGCGACGTCGACATTCACCTGCATCACGACCAGGACACGCCCGACGGACTGAGAGAAAAGCTCGAAACATTCCGAGACGACCTCCACAACCGACATGGCCTGCTCCGCCGCGATCCAGTCAACGGACAGCTCTGCTATGGTTTCATCCATGGCAACTGGGCGCTCTGTAATTCTCGTCCAGATGGTCGGTGGTGCGGTGTCGACCAGGAGTTGACCATCCTGAAAGAGACAGGCTGCTACGCCGACTTCACAATGCCGTCAGCTCCCAGTGACACCCAGACATCGACCATCAACAGTATCTACTACGCATTCGATCGTCCCGGCCAATGCAAGTCGCATAATTTCGGCGTGCGAGCTCGAGTGGGACAGGCAGCCCCGGAAGACGGTCTGCTGATGATCCAGGGGCCGTTGTGTCTCGACTGGCAGAACCGCCGGGCAGGCATCTTCCCACGGATCGAAAACTCCGACCTGCATGTCGGCCGCCCGGGCAATATGACGCGGCTGCAGCATTGGATCCGCAGCGGAGTCCACGTTGCCGGGCGACCAAACTGGATTTTCATTAAACTGCACACTCACGGTGCGAAAGACGGCAACATCGACACGCTGCTCGGACCCGAGACTCAACAGTTTCACCGCGAGTTGGCCTGGTTTGCGGACCAGCACCCGGGTTTTCGCTACCATTACGTAACGGCCTGGGAAATGGCTCAACTTGTCCATCGCGCCGAACGCAACGAGTCCGTCCCAATATTTGGCGTCACCAGCGATCCGGATAGACTGGCCTCCGTGGCGGGTGGATAGACCCCTGCAATGAACACCTGACGAAGACGGTACCGACGTGACGACGGCCCCCGTGCAACCCTCCGACAACAAGCAGCCTGGACTTCGTCCGACAAGATCGGCCCGTGGACGCCGACGACGGCGCCACACCCCGCGGTCACGCTGGAAGCAGTTCACACCGCAACGGCTGGTCACCGGACTGACGTGTGTCAATCTCGTCGGTGTCGGCCTGTTGTGGATCGGCCTGTTTGCTCTGTCTGAACGCTACTGGCTGACTTCGGTTCTAACGTTTCTTCCCCGCGTTCCCTGGTTGGTTCCATCGCTGTTATTAATCGTTGCCGGCATTATTTGGAATCGGCGATCCATTCCGTTCAATGTGGTCGCAGCCGGATTCGTACTCTTGGCCATCATGGAATACTGCTGGGGATTTAACGCGGCCCCGCTGCCAGACGGTGCGCAGCAGCTTCGTGTCGTCAGCTGCAACGTGCAACGGTTCGAGCCTCGATTCGAGCTGGTTCTCGAAGAGATCTCACGCGCGAATCCGGACGTGGTTTTTTTTCAGGAAGCCCGCGATTCGCACCCGCTGTTCCGCAGCTACTTCTCGGATTGGCATACGGTGCACCAGGCAGAGTTCTTCATTGCCAGCCGCTGGCCGATCCAGTACGAAGCCATCTGCCATGCGAATGCATACTCGCGTCCCTCCGCAATGCACGCCGTGCTGATGACTCCCTCGGGTCCAATCGACTTGTTTAACGTGCACGTCATGACACCCCGGCATGGCCTGGCGGAGATCAGTCCCAGGACACTGCTGTCAGGAGAGGCAGCTGACGCCATTGATCATCATTTGTATCTCCGCGAGGCCGAGGCTGTCGCCACGCGGCAGTTCATCGTTACTCGCCAGTCAACGGGGCGGACAATCATCGCCGGCGACTTCAACGCACCCACGTCGAGCAGCATGGTGGCGGACGTTTGGAACAGGTGGACCAGCGCGTTTGATGCCGCCGGTTGCGGTTTCGGCTACACGGCCCCCTGCAGCGACCATTCTCTGTGGCTGGACCGCATCCCCTGGGTTCGGATCGACCACATTCTCGTCGGTCCGCAGTTCGGCGTCTCTTCGGCAGAAGCCGGAAAGAAGAACGGATCGGACCATCGCGCGATGTCCGCCCAGCTGTGGTTCCAACCGCAGAAGTAGGAATCGTGAACCGGCCTAGAATCCGGTTAAGACGGCGAACCACGGCAATCGACAGAACCGGAATCATCAGCGCCGCGTGTCTCGTGGGATATTCTCCGGAGTCACATTGTTGCATATTGACGACATTTACGATGTAAGGCCCACACAGGATGCCTCAGCGTGCTAAGTTTCATGCGCGAGAGAATTGACCCAGGTTGCGTCGTCACGCATGATTTCGACGTTCGTTCGGCGTTGAATGCAATCACGAGCGACTCGGGCCAAAACGCGCAGAGTCCATTGAATCGAAGCGGACCATGGCGGTGTACGCTTACAGGAGATTGGCGTGGCAACTTATCTGGTGACTGGCGGAGCAGGTTTCATCGGATCGCATCTCACCACTCGGTTAGTGCGGGACGGTCATACGGTCCGTGTCCTGGACAATCTAAAGGCTGGCTCGCTGGAGAATCTCCGGCCGGTCGCCAATTCCATTGAGTTTATTAATGGGGATGTCCGAGACGCTGCCACTGTCGCCGCCGCTGTCCGTGGTGTTGACGTTGTCTTTCACGAGGCGGCACTCGCTTCCGTTCCGTTAAGCGTTGAACGCCCTCTGGATACACACAGCGTCTGTGTGACGGGAATGCTGCAAGTCCTGGATGCCGCACGGCAGTCGGGTGTCCGCCGAGTCGTCTACGCGGCATCGAGCAGTGCCTACGGCGACGACCCGGAGATGCCCAAACGAGAAACGCAATGCCCCACCGTGGTCTCTCCCTACGGTGCCGCCAAACTCGCAGCAGAGTTGTATTGTGAGGCGTTTGCCCGGACGTATGACCTGGAAACCGTTCGACTGAGATACTTCAACGTATTCGGCCCTCGGCAGGATCCGGAGAGTCCCTATTCGGCCGTGATCCCATTGTTCGTGACAGCCTTGTTGCGCGGTGACCAGCCGACAATCTTTGGCGATGGCCTGCAATCGCGAGATTTTGTGTACATCGACAATGTCGTCGACGCCAACGTGAAAGCCGCCTCGGCCGAGGGGGTTTCTGGAAACGTGTACAACGTCGCCTGCGGGAATTCACTGAACCTGCTCGACCTGCTGCAGAAGATCTGTCAGTTGCTCGATAAACCCAATGCACCGAAATTCGGCCCGGAACGAGCGGGCGACGTAAAACATTCATGGGCAGACATTTCGGCCATCAAGCGAGATCTCGGTTACGAAGTTCTGGTTGATCTGGACGAGGGACTTCGCCGAACGGTCGCCGCTTATCTAGAAGAGACTGCCCAGTAGTAGACAATCCAGTAGCAGACAATTCAGTTCAATCACACATATCGCGTAATACCGTCGGTTTTCGCGAGATAGTTCATCTGCACCGGAATCATTTCCGGGATGTGGATGCCACGCGCCTCAGGGCGTGGCGGAGGTCGCAGTCTTGAATATGCCATTTGACTCGTTTGCAAACGACAACTCGTGGGACGGCGGCGCTACCGTTCCGA
>CALJUK010001044.1 GCA_937975745.1 uncultured Planctomycetaceae bacterium
CATCCGGCAATACCTACAATACGAACTCGTTTAACTGTTTTGGGACAAAGCCTAGGACCGTCGATGAGCAGCGAGTGCGTCGATTTCGTCGTGACGCCCGTTCGTCGTGACGCCTGGCCCATCGAGTATCTCGGCGGGACAAGCAACCAGCGGAGGGCCTGAACCCGTTTCAAAACGGCAGTTGTTGGGGCCTCGCCGCAAGTATTTCGAGGATCAAGACGAAGCATGCAGAGGCTTTGAGGGCGATTCTACAGTGTCCCCGCCGGACGTTCTGGATTTGCACCTGGGGATGTCGACTCTGGCCCGATCACGATTCCTGTGAACGATCCGGTCAGCGACTGCGGTGCAGTGGCAGACGGGGTCAGGACTTCGCCCGAGACGACTGTTCCCGACGCTCGTTCACCCGAGAACTCGGTAATTTTGAGTGTCACCGGACTCCCGACGGGCGAATGCCACACTTCCGCCTCTTGACCTGGCAGGGCGTAGAGTTCGGCCTGAATTTCAGTCCCCGGCGTGAGGTTCGGCGAATCCAGGACTGCCCGCAACATGATGGAAGGCAATGTCTCGACGCTGGGATCCGCGTAACTTGAAATCGTCAGCACGGCCGGCCGGCCGTCACTGAACTGCAGCAACCGCAGGTGGCAGCCGTCCGTCAAAATCGAGTCGCCCGCAGTCAGTTCGATTCGGTTCTCGGGCTTCGGTGGCGGAGCCGGACGGGACGGCGGAGCCGGAAGGACCGGAGCAACAGCCTGCTCGACCTCTTCTGGCTTGCAGCCCGGAAAGGCGAGAATGACCGCCGCAAGCCCAAGCAGACTCACTGCGGCAGTGATGGATTTGGACATCGACATACGCCATTTCCTTGAAAAGATGAAAAAACAAAATGACGCCGACATCACGTTACGGCTTTAACGACAGTCCATAGACCGCCCGATCTGTCCGGAGAACAATCTGGCCGTCGGAAAACGCGGGCGTGGCATTTGTTGGTTCTTGGAGGTCGTTCTCAGCCAGCAGGACAAACTTCTCTGGATCGGGTTCGAAGACGCGAGTCACGCCATCCTGATTTGTGGCGTACAAGCGGCCGGACGCCAGCACGATCGAGGCCCAGTGGGTCCCGGAAACCCGCTGTTGCCAGGTCGGTTGGCCGGTGCGAACCTCCAGACACTGGATGATGCCGGGACCGGCGTTCGCCTGGTAGAAATGATTTCCCACCACGACACCCGAACCGATCCGTTGCGGCTGCCCGTCGGGAGTTTCCCACAGCCGGTTTGCTTCCGTCACATCGCCACTTCCTCCGAGGGTGAATCCCATCCCGGGTCCTTTGTACCCTCCGAGTGCGATCCCGATCTGGCCAGCAAACAGCGGAGATGTGTAGCAGAGATCGCCGCGAGGACTGCTCAATCCGGTGACCGACCATGCAATGTCACCCGTCCCGGGCCGATAGGCAACAACGCGAGTGGGCATGCTGCAGATCAATTGCAGTTCGCCATCCACTTCGGTCACGACGGGCGTACTCCACGAGCCAACCATCCGGCCGTTCCGGTCGTTGGCCCCCCCAGGCTCGGGAGTGCTCCAGACGACGCGTCCGGTGGCTGCTTCAAACGCGATCATCTTGGAGTCGATACCGGGGCCGGCATTCAGAAAGACTCGTCCCTCATGCAACACGGGCGAACTGCCGTATCCCCAGATATGCTCGCATTTCGGAACATTGCTGGACCAGACCGGGTTGCCGGAGAAATCGTAGCAGTGTAGTCCGGCGTTACCGTGCCAGACGATCACCAGCTTCCCGTCGGCCAGGGGAGTCGAGCCACAATACGGGTTGGTCTGGTGCGTCGCTTCTCCAGCTGGGGCGTCAACACTGCGGACCCAGAGTTGCTTGCCTGTGTTTCGATCGAGGCAGTACAAGTGCCTCCGGGTCCCGCCGTCCGTTGCTGTCGTCACGAAGACACGACCGCTGGAAATAATGGGGCTGCTGTTACCCGGTGTGGGCAGTTCCATCCGCCACTGGACGTTGTGTTCCGGCCCCCACTTCAGAGGGTAGTCGGCATCGTCCGCCCGGCCATCGCCGGCCGGTCCACGAAACATGGGCCAGTCGGCAGCCTGCCCGTTACCGCAGGCAGTCAAGAGGCACCCCAGAACAATAAGGCGAATCCATCGAGACATGAGGGAAACACTCCTTTTGACCGTCAAGCCGTCGCCACACTGAATGTCCGCCAAAGCGGCTGCCAGAAACCGATCGTGGCTCAGGGTTGGCGATCTCGCGATGACAGCGCAGTGACAGCTGCAACAAATTGCATGCAACCCACTGTGCACTCGGTTCGGCTTTGCTCGCACCCGAAGAGGTCAGACCGGCGACTCGTCCACTGAAGTCCGATCGGCCGACGATGGCGGCGTTTCCTGCCGTCCCCACCGCCGCAACACAAGTGTCAAAATCAACGGTACCACGAGAGATACCACGACGGCAACCGGCAAAATGTCGTGAGACTTCGCAACCCGTCCGACAATGGCATAACAGAGCCCCAAAGCAAAGTTGGCTGAGATCAACGGGAGCAGCAGTTTTCGCCACGAAATGCCCGTGGCCCCCATCAAAACGACACATGCCTCCGCCAGGATGGGCAACGGCCGGGTGAGGACCACCAGCAACGGCCCGAAGCGTTCGGACCACCGCTGCATCTCCGCCAGGTCCTGAGAACCAACCCATCGCTCGGCCGCCGTCCAACCCAATCCGCGAACCAACCCGAAGGCGATGGCGGCTCCCAAAGTCATCCCCACACTCGTGACCAGAGTCGCAGCGAAAATACCCAGTTCTGCCCCCGCATAGGTCGAGACGGCACTGGAGGGAATCGGCAGGAAGATGTCCGCGGCCAGCGCCCCAACGACAGCCAGTCCCAGAATCTCTGGGGCCAGGGGTTGCTGCAATTGCTGCTGGACGCGCCGTTCGAACGATTCCCCGAGCACCACGAAGGGGACGATCGGCACTGCCAGCACGATCGTCAGCAGAATCAACATCCGCACCGATTGGGGCATGGTACGGCTTATTCCCTTTCCGACCTGACCGGCAACAAGGCCCGCTCAGGTCCGATTGCGGTAGCGCTGGCTGGCGTCTTTGAGGATCTGGCGTTCCCGGTCACTGAGGCTGGCCTCACCCTCGCGATGAATCTTGTCCAGGATAGCGTCGACCTGCTCTTCCAGCGAAGAAGTCATGTCTTCTGCCGGTTCCTCAGGCCGAACCACGCGAAAACTTCTCCGCCCCATTGACTTGCGGCGGAACCGAATCTTCTCTTCCAGACGTCGCCATGTCGGAAGGATTCTCCAGTGGTAATGCTGATACGCGGCTCCAAAGGCCGCTCCCGCCAGGTGGGCGGCATTCGCAATCCCGGACCCGCCTCCCAACATGCCCAATGCATCGACGAGAGCGAACAGAACGGCCATCGTGATCAGCGGCATGGGAATGACGAAGAACACCAGGACTTTCATTTGCGGATATGTCAATGCGGCGAGAAACACAACCGCGTTCACACCGCCCGAGGCACCGATGGCACCGTCCGGACTTCCAGAAACCGCCTGGTACAGCAAGTGGCCCAGCCCACTGACGAGAATCCCGGCCAG
>CALJUK010001045.1 GCA_937975745.1 uncultured Planctomycetaceae bacterium
ACAACGACAAGGAATTGCCGGAAGGAGCACACCACGGCCGACGAAGTACTTTCCGCTGGACGACTTCGAAGATTTCTCTGCGAATTGTTCCAGCGACTCGTTGATCAACCGATCGTAGTCGTTGCCGTCCAGGGCGCGACCAAGCACGTGCTCGGTCGCCTGTGTGACAGCTGCCGACATCTGATCAAACAGTTCTTTAATGGCCCCGTCCTTGGCGCGTCCGATATCTTCCGTTGCACGCTGCCGCAGGGCGTCTGCCTCCTTGTTGGTGGCAGCCAACATTTCCTGCCGGACGCGTTCAGCGTCCTGCCGGCCCTGCTGCAACAACGCCGAAATCTCCTGCTGGGCCGCCTCAAGCTTGGCCTGATGCTCTGCGAGTAACGCCTGAGATTTTCGATTGGCTGCCTCGGCGTCGGCAATTTCCTTCCGCAGCCGAGACTCGCGATTGTCCAGCCCGTTGACCAACGGCCCCCAAGCGAATGTCTTGAGGACAATCACGAACACGATAAACGTGATACCCGACCAGAGGGCCAGATCCCGCTTGAAATCAAGCGGTGGCCCTGCCGGATGTCCGGCTTCACCATGTTCATCCGCGCCATGTTCAGCTGCGGTATGTTCATCCGCAGCATGACTGGCTTCGGCCTCAACCGCATGATCTTCTGCAGCCAGCACGGTCGTCAGTGGTGTTATCACCAGTCCGGCGAGGGCGGTCGCGAAAAGCAGTGACGCGATCCAACGTGTTTTCAGGCGATTCAACATCGATCCCGTTCCGATCACAAGCATGTTCGACGAACTGGCTGCCGAATTGCAGGCTGCAAAATTCTGCGATAGCGTCATACCCCGCCGACCCGGCCTGTTGGTGACGGATCTTTGTGATATGTTTGTTGCTGTCGAGCCGGGGCCTGGAGCCCCGCAATAGCGAACCGCTGCAACGCGACGTCCAACGCACCCGAGAGCTCAAGTCGACTGGGTGGACAGAACAATTTGTGTCCACCCCGAAGTGCCACCTTGATGGTGGTACTTTAGACGGCCGAACTCATGATACAGACGATCAATGCGAAGAACGTGACACCTTCGATCAGAGCGGCGGCAATAATCATGGCCGTCTGAATCTGTCCGGCCACTTCCGGCTGGCGTGCCATGTTTTCGACAGCGGCAGCACCAATTTTGCCAATACCATAGCCGGCACCCACGATCGTGACCGCAGCACCGATTGCATTGGAGAACCGAATTCCCCCCGTTGCGTCGGCAGCCATTGCAGGTACCGCCATGATGAAGAACACGCCCAACGCCAGGACCAACACTCGTAGACTCTGACTCACTGCGAAGTCTCCTGTTTTTCAGTTGTCCGGATCGGCGGACATCCAAACTTGTCACCAGGTCGGCACGACCTGCTGGTCGAAACTGCCGAGCCTGACTCATAAATACGAACCGACCCGCTCCAATAGCAGGGCCGCCATTCAACTTGTCGAACCGAAATCCTTGTTTCTCGCAGCAAAACCCGCTTAGTGAGGGTGGACAGCCGCAGAGATAAACAGTGTCGTCAAGAACGCGAATACATACGCCTGCAGAAACGCCACAAACAGCTCCAGCAGGCCGATGCCAACCTGGGCGAACACGCTGGCCGGGGCGACCGCGTACCACAGGCCCGAGTTGGCCGCCATGGCGATAAAGCCCAGCACGACGGCGATGACGGTGTGCCCTGCCATAATGTTGGCAAAGAGACGAACGGCCAACACGCCATGCTTGATAAATAGACCACCTAACTCGATCACCCAGATCATGGGTGTCAGCAGGTATGGAAGCGGACCTGGAAGATCCATCGTCGGGGCCAATGACTTCCAGAAACCGGCCAACCCCGAGACTTCCGTGCCAGCGATGACAACATATCCAAGAACAACCAACGCCAACGCACCCGTGACGTTGATCTCGCCTGTGGCAGATCCCATCCAGGGAATCGCACCCAGCAGGTTGCAGATCAAAACATAGAAGAAACATGACCAGACGAACGGCAGATACTTATCCGCCGGGTGACTGGTGGCAGAGGCGTCGTGGGCGTGGTCGCCATGATTGTGTCCATTGTGGTCACCGTCACCATGACCGTGATGAGAATCGCCAATCGTGGGGCGGACAACCTCGTCGCGGATAAACAGCGCCAGGGCTTCCCAGAAATTCCACCACCGACCTTGGACCGGCTGGCCGGAAGCAACTCGCGTTGCCAGACCACGGAAGATCAGAAACGATACGACGAATGCGACCAGTTGCAGTACCATGAACTTGGTAATCTGCAAGCCGGCGATATCAGGGAGCGAGATCTCGGTTCCGAACGGCAGTTCGAAATGAGGGAAGTCCCGCACGTGATGAAATGTGTCTTCGTGTCCGGCTGCCATCGCTGTCGCGAGAACCCCCATCGAACGTCCCGTGGGACGCACACTTCGTGCAATCGTTTATCTAGTCCCGCCGACGAACGACGCTTTCGTCGCGGCGGAACACTAAAAACCGAGTCGACATCAACGCGAAACTGATTTCAAATTTTTATTCGACCGCTGCCGAACCCTCAGTGAGGGTGTGACCGGCTTGGGCTGATTCACCGATGACAAATCCGGTTTCGACGACCAATGCCACGAGATAACACAGCACCACAAACAGTGGAAACGACGTTGTCCACATCTCAGGCTGTAGCGACTTCACATAAAGGACACCGCCACCGGCAAACACCATCCTCAATCCGGTGCCTGCCAGCATGACAAGCAGACCAGAATTTGGCACACGATAACCAGCGACCAGTAAGAACACCAGCCAACCGGGCACCAAACAGAGCAGACTCGCGAAGCCAGCCTGTAGACTTGCCCGCCCCGTCAGCCCACCTTCGGACGCCACCGCAATCACGAACCACACACAGGCCATCGCAGAGGCCAGCTTGGCACAACGGATAATTGCCCTGCGGAATGGGCTCGTGCGGTCCGACAACGGATCAGATTCCATCACAAAAAACCGCATTACCAGGACTGCAATGTCGGCCGACAGAGACTCTCCACCAGCAGACCGCCGCTTTATTTTTTCGTTCGATTCGAACGCTCTTCAGTCAGTTGGAGCAGGTGCCAAATGCTCACCGCGAAGCCGAGAACGGCCCCCAAGGTGACCAACCAAGGTGACGTGTTCCACTGCCCATCCAGCCAGTAACCCAACCCGGCCGGCAACGCCATCTCTAGCGAGATTGTCTGAATCTTGCTGACCCATTCTGCCGCGATCACCGTGGGTGGTCGGCGATCAGGACCCGACGCACGCGACAAGTTGGCTTCCGATCCAGTGGTTTTCTGGCGGGCGAAATTCATCGCAATCCGCCAGATTCACATGCTCGTGCTCTATCATCGTTCTTTGAATGTCGCGACGGGGCTGAAAAACCAAACGCTATCAGCCGACTTCGCGTGGACTACTGCTTCCCGTTCCCCGGCACAGCCCTCGGGCAGGGCGTTTTCCGTAAACAGGACAGTTGGGATGCCACGATGACCGCAGCCCCTGCTGGCCCAATCTGTGATCGTCCGCAGGTGGTCGGTGAACTGCCGAAATTGATCCGGAAGAAGTCACCCTGCAAGATCGTGCAGCAACTGCGCCGCCAGTTTATGGAGGCTTCTGACAGATGTCAAAGCAGTCAGCCGCGAGTTGAAAGTTTTCCCAAAAGTCGTCGTTTTCGTTCTCAAGAATGGAAATGTGGGTCGAATTTTCGTGCCTCGGGCGTCGCAACTGGTCGTGTCCGAGGGCCGCCACGGGGCCGACGCGCGAGCAGGTGACAGTGCGCTCTTCCAGTTCGCGTGAGTCTGCCAGGCGGCAAGGGCGGCAGTTGTTTGCATTGTTCGAGCTGCGGCGAGGAGTCGGCTGGTTGAAGGTGTCAGGCTCGCTGGAGCAATTGGTGCTCGCTGCAAGTGTTGGCTTAGTGTGAGGCGTTTCAGTCATGCTGCGTCTGGAGGGGCGGTGTTTGGGTGCCGCCTTGCAATAGAAGGAATGTGTACGCAAAAACATATGTGGCAGTTGCTAGGCTGCAATGGTTGGAGTCTCTCTGATGTTCGTGAAAACTCGATAAAGCAATTGTGTGTAGTGGGTTGAGTCATTTTGTACGCCGTGTGTCTGATGAAAATAGATCGAACCTGATTGATGAATGGCACCAGAACTGGTACAAATGAAGTCTGCTGGTAGCGTCGTTTCGACAGCCCGGATAGAGGCGACTGTAATCGATTCATCACAGCTGGCCGTCGAAATCGGTTACGATTTGATGGCGCTTTGATGGGCACAGTGGCTTCTCTGATGGGAACGGGCGGCGCGGAAATGACTGGACGCGGGCTCGTCTTTCTGTGGTGATTCGCAGGTTGGCTGAGTGGGTCTCAAAAGCCTTGCGAACTCGATGGCAAAGTAGGTACGCGATCCAACTCATGTGAGGTGGCCAAACGATGGCCCCCCACTTTCATTCTGAGAGGCATGGACGGCCTGTTTGTTCCTGATCTTGAGAATTGGGTGACCTAACGGGCCAATGCCTCCACGTCGTCCGGGTTGTTTCTACAAGGTCTGGCTCGCTTTGATTTGTCCATTTGGGCAAGTTCAGAGACAGTCCACCGGGGTTGGCCCTCCATCCTACCCGCCCGAAGACTACCCGATGACACGCACGCCCTGATCCGAAATCGACGCTTCCGTCGTGATTTCCCACTCGAGCGCCATCGCTTTTGCGAAGTTGGCTGAGGAATTCGCCGCGGGAAGGACAACTCCAGGAGAATCTCATTCATGGCGAATCATCGAATTGATCGATTGGAGTCGGAAAGCAAGAAGACGCTGGCGGCGATGGCCCGTGACCGGGGGATCACCGGATGGCACGCCATGCGGAAAGCCGAACTGATTGAAGCGCTCGTTCGCGAAGGAGGCCGTTCTCTGTCGGCCAAGTCGCGTAGCACCCGTCGCAACACTCAGAATGGCCACGCGAACGGCAAAGTCAGCGGGAAGGCCAATGCCAAGCGTTCTTCCAAGTCGGCTTCCGCCTCGAATGGATCTCGCGGAACGAATGGGACAAATGGCGCCCACGTGAAAGGCAATGGTTACTCCAATGGTACGCAAACCACTCAGGATGTTTTCGGTGGTTCGCAGCTGGTGCCAGCGCGTCGGCGTAACCTGGCAATGAACGACGGCGAGCGCGAGACGATCGCAGATGGTCCCGCGAGCGATTACTTTCAGGTGGCTGTCCGGAATCCGTATTGGCTGTCGGCCAAATGGGCGTTGTCCCAGGCAACCGTTGACCGGGCTCGGCATGCCTTGGGACCAGAATGGCATCTGGCCCGTCCTGTCATTCGTGTTTTTGATGCTTCGCCAGACGAATCGAACGGGCAGGGTAAGCGCATTATTCGCGATGTCGACATTTCCGGTGACGTCAACTCCTGGTTCGTCCACGTCGACGATTCGTCCGAGGCCTATCGGCTGCACATTGGCTATCTGACTCCCAAGGGGCGATTCTTCGCGTTGGCGCGCTCTGGAACGATTGTGCCTCCGCATCCCTCGAACACGGGGACGTTCGATCAGTCCTCGCAGTCAGAGAAGGGGACCAACGGACATTCGAACGGCTCGAAGAATAACGGCCGACGCTCGATTCGTGCCAGTTTCCTGGACGCGGGCGAATTCCCCCGAACTTCCGCAAGCGATCCCGATTTCAAACTCGATGTCGATGTCGAGCTGATGGTTCACGGCCAGACGCATCCTCGCGCCGAATTGCTCATTCACGGCCAGGCCGTTCCGCTTCGTGACGATGGGACGTTCTCGTTGCGGTTTCCGTTTGCCGACGGCCGGCAGGTCATTCCGGCGATCGCTGTCACGCCAGACGGTGCCGAACAGCGGACCGTTGTCCTGGCTGTCGAACGGAACACCAAAGAGCTCGAGCCGCAGGTCTTCGACGAAAACGACGCCTGATCGGCGATGCCGTTTCACCGACTTCAGAAAGCCCGATCCGCCCACCCGGCGTGTCGGGTTTTTTGTTGGGCTGAACGGCTCGTGATCGCCGGCAAGGGAATTCTCAAGAAAATCTGTTCGGGATCAACAATCTACAAATCGGCCGGAATTCCAACTTGCCGGGTCCTCCTGCTGGGAGTAGCATGAGTTCGGGTGCTTGAAAGAGCATTCCAGGCCTCTGCCATGTTCGAGTTGGGCTTTGTGTGTTGACCCTACAAACATGGCCCGGGGGGCCAAAGTAGTCGGCTGCGTGTAAATCTGCAGGTTCGCCTGACGGCTCACACAACCCGGTTGCTAGGTTCCCACTTTGTCACCACGGGTTCAAAACCACCACGCCTGAACGGCTTCGGCGGTGGTTTTTTAGATCGCCTCGAGCCGCGAAGTTTCGACTTCGCGGCTCTTTGCAATTAGACTCCCGCCACAACTGGCACGACACGTCTCCATGGGATTCTTCGGGGACATCGACTGCGACCTTTCGCGGCGGGCCGCAATCACGAGGAACCGGCCAGGATGGGACT
>CALJUK010001046.1 GCA_937975745.1 uncultured Planctomycetaceae bacterium
TAACAGTTTTCTGAACGCCCTCAAATCTGTGGCATGCACACACAAGACTTCAGATTGGGGCTCCTGAAGTTTCCCGTTACGCCAAAGCCTTGTGCTTACGACGGAACGGCAGAGCCTCTTCAATTCTCACCGGCAGAGCCGGTGGCTTAACGTTGAGTTACTACTAGATGTCAATCCGACAATCGGCATCGCTTGGCGTTTGGGTTTTGTGACAGACTTCGCAAAGCTCGTATTTCCCCAACTGAAACAGGGAGGTCTCTCATGCCGGGCAAGGCGGCCAAGGTGGTCATTACGAAACGTCTACAGGATGTTCTGTTGACGATGAGTCGATCGATCACGATTTCGTTTCAACTCCGGCAACGTGCTCAGATTATTCTGCTCGGCTTTGAAGTGCAGCTCAATGCTGAGATCGAAGACATTGTGGGGCTGGGGCACGATGCCGTCGGTCGCTGGCGGTCGTCCGTGTGAATTCACTGCCGAGCAGTTCACGATGATCTTCGCCGTGGCATGCGAGTCGGTGGAAGAGTCCGGTCGTCCGGTAGCTCGCTGGACGCAGCGTGAACTGATTGATGAGGTTGTCCAGCGCGGGATCGTCAAATCGATCTCGACCAGCCATCTGAGCACACTACTGGCCGAGGCGCAATGGCAGCCTCACAACTCCCGGTACTGGCTGAATACGAAAGAATCCGACCCGGAAGTCTTCCACCAGCAGGTGCAGACGGTGTGTGAGTGTTACCTCCAAGCTGCAGAACTGCTGGCTGCGTTTGATACGCACACGGTGTGTATCAATGAGATGACAGGCATCCAGGCTCTGGAACGAATCGCTCCGAAAAAAAGATGCGGCCCGGACGGCATGTGCCGCTTTCATACGAGCTGCCGCTCGGATCAGAAACCGGGAGCGGAAGCTCCACAAAACGACGGACATCGGCCCGAGCAGGAGGAGCGGATCGAATTCGAATACATCCGGCACGGCACGCAGTGTCTGATCGCCAGTTTCATTGTGGTCACCGGCGAGTCGGTGTCTCCCACCGTCGGACCGACACGCACCGAAGAAGATTTTCTGGGACACTGCAAACGCACGATCATGCTCCATCCGAATTCGTGGCGTCTGATCATGGACCAGCTCAGTACGCACGGCTCGGAAAGTCTCGTCCGGTGGGTCGTGGCGATGGAAGAGCTGAAACTGTCGGTGGAAGAACTGGGTGTCAAAGGAACGTCGGGAATCCTGACGTCGCTGGCGACCCGTAAGAGTATCTCTCATCGGCGGATCGGCATCTCCGCTTTATCTACGTTCCCAAACGTTCCCAAACACAGTTCGTGGCTGAACCAGGTGGAGATCTGGTTCAGCGTGATAGTGCACCGCGCGTGCTGAAGCGAGGAGAGTTCAACTCACTGAAAGCGTTGCGGCAGCGTCTACTGGACTTCATCGACTTCTTCATCCGCACGATGGCCAAACCATACCGGTGGACGTATACCGGTCAGCCGCTCACTACATGAAGGGTTGGCAAAATGAACAAGACGCAGCCAAAGCAGACTCGCATTCAACACTGATTGCCGAATCGACAACTATGTGATTCTCATCGGTCTGAAGTCAGTCCAGCGGACGTCCTTGGCACGGACATCACGAACCATTGCGTATCCAGCCAACACTCTGACTGAATCAAAGTCGAGTCGTCTCGGCGAGAATGCACATCTCGATGAATTCACGGCAAGGTTCGACGTGGTCGCCCATCAGGACTCAAGATCACTCATCCGGTAAAAATGGAGCCCTCGCGCGTTTCAAACTTTGTGTCTCACAGACTCAAGGTTTATGTCTCAGATCTCAGACTTTGTGTCTCCCACCAAACTTGTCGGCTCAGACGTCGAGTTCGGTGACGTCCAGGGCGTGTTTCTCGATGAACTCGCGGCGGGGTTCGACGTGGTCCCCCATCAACACGCGGAAGATTTCATCGGCGGCGACCGCGTCGTTCATCGTCACTCGCAGCAGCATCCGCCTTTCGGGGTCCATGCTCGTGTCCCACAATTCCTCGGAGTTCATTTCGCCCAGACCTTTGAAGCGGGTGACCTTCAGGCCCTTTTCGCCCATGTCCCGTAGCGTTTCGAGCAACTCGCGAAGCGACGTCAACGGGTGGTCGCCTTCCTCGTTGATCAGCGTGAACGAGTAAACCTGCTCCGCGTTGACGATTGGTGCGGGAATCAGATCCGGCAACGTAATGCCGTAGTCCCTCAGCTTCTGCAACTGAGTGTTGATGCCGCGGACTTCGTGCAGTTCGATCAACTGGAGTGCTTGCGCCGGAGTCGCTGTTTCGCTGGTCGGCTGCTCCTCTTCGTCGGCGACCTGGACTTCTTCACCCTGGCGGGCGGCTTCGGCCTGCGTGAACTTCTCCAGAGCATCGGGTGTGTGGAACCAGTGCTGCTCTCCCTTGAAGAAAACACGGTATCGCGGCAGGTTCCCCGTATCCGGATCAAGATGTTCGGCCAGCCGTTTCAGCTCGACGCCACGACGGTCGAGTGCCTCCAGCGGTTCCCTCATCTCCAGCATCAGGTCGACGACCTTGCGGAGATGGTCTCCCTGGAAGATCGTTCCGTCCCGATGACACCGCAGTGACGCCCCATCGAGACCCAGCTCGATGAGTTCCTGCATCATCTTTTCGTGGGTCTGCACGTAGCGGACATTCTTCTTCTGGATGACGCGATACAGTGGCGGCTGAGCGATGTAGACACAACCCTGATTGACCAGCTCGCGCATGTGGCGGAACAGAAACGTCAGCAACAGCGTCCGAATGTGGCTGCCGTCAACGTCAGCATCGGTCATGACGATGATCTTGCCGTACCGCCGTTTGCTGACGTCAATCCCCTCGGCTGCCGGCGGAATACCGACCGCCTTGAAGATGTTAGAAATTTCCGCGTTGTCGAGGACCTTGACCAGTTGGGCTTTCTCAACGTTGAGGATCTTTCCCCGCAGCGGCAGAATCGCCTGAATGTTCGAATCGCGCCCGGTGTCGGCTGAACCACCGGCCGAATCTCCTTCGACCAGGTAGAGCTCGGTAATGTCGAGTTCGCGGCTGCGGCAATCGCGAAGCTTTTCGGGAAGGCCACCCGTGGTGAGGGCTCCCTTGCGACGGACCATTTCCCGCTGCTTACGGGCCGCTTCGCGGGCTTCGGCTGCCAGGAGACCTTTCTGTGAGATCTTCTTGGCGACGCCAGGGTTCTCTTCGAAGAAGCGCATCAGGCCGTCGTTCACGACCGATGTCACGATTCCTTCGACTTCGCCGTTCCCCAGTTTGGTTTTCGTTTGCCCTTCGAACTGCGGATCGGGAATCCGGACGGCAATGATGGCCGTCATGCCTTCGCGGAAGTCATCACCGGTGGGGACAAAATCCTTGAAGATGCCTTCCTTCTTGCCGTAAGCGTTAATGGAGCGGGTGACGGCACTGCGGAAGCCGCTGAGGTGTGTCCCCCCTTCCATATTGAAGATATTGTTGGCGAAGGCACGCACATTCTCGGTGAAACCGTCGTTGTGCTGGAAAGCGACATCGACTTGACAGCCTTCGACTTCGCCGGTGATCGAGATGACCTCGGAATACAACGAGTTCTCGGTCCGGTTGAGATGCTGCACGAAGGCGATCAGGCCGTCTTCGTAGTGGAACTCGTCAGACTGGCTGCTCCGCTCGTCAGAAATACGGATCCGGACGCCGGCGTTCAGGAAGGCCAACTCCTGCAACCGTTTGGCGAGGATGTCATAGGTAAACTTCGGTTCGCGGAAGATTTGCGGATCGGGTTTGAAGGTGATCTTCGTCCCAGTCTGGTCGGTCTTGCCGATCTTCTTGATATCGCCCTTCTTTTCGCCACGGACGAATTCCATGTTGTAGACGGTTCCATCGCGGCGGATCTCGGCTTCCAGCCACTCACTGAGGGCATTGACGGCCGTGATGCCGACGCCGTGGAGTCCGCCCGTTCCTGTCTTATAGCCACTCTCGCGATCGAACTTTCCACCGGCGTGAATTTCCGTCAGAACGACTTCGAGTGCCGTTCGATTATTCATGTCGGGCATTTCGCCGACAGGAATACCACGTCCGTCGTCGATGCAGGTCACGCTGCCGTCGGCATTAATCTTCACACTGATGACTGTGGCATAGCCATTGACGGCCTCGTCGATACTGTTGTCGACGACTTCGAACACCAGGTGATGCAGACCGCGGGAGGTTGTATCACCGATGTACATGGCGGGGCGGGTGCGAATTCCCTGCACACCTTCGAGAGCGCGGATGTTGCGTTCATCGTAGCCAGCCGCTGCCCGGGTTGGTTGCGTCGGGGGCATGTTCGTTGTTTCGTCCAATGTCTCAAACTCCTGGGTAGCATTCTCCCGGTCTGATCGCTGGCGCGTTCCCACCGGCTACCGCCGGCTTCCGCCGCAAACAGAATTCAGTCAATCAATCCGGGTCTTCAAACTGGGAATATCGGCCTCTGAATCTCAACCACGTGTCGTTCACGGTGCACCCGGCTTCAGGTCGCCCTTCAGGCGAAACTTGATGTCCGTCACACGCATCGTTGGGTATTTTTTCTGGAAGGTCTGAAGAATGCGGTCTTTCTCAAACGAAGCCAACTCGGACAACAGGGGGGAGTTTCCAACGGCCACCTGCAACACGCCGCCGTTCAGCTTGAGGACTCTTGTGGCTGCCGCAAACCGCGATCCGGCCGCGTCCGACCAGGCTTGCTGCAACTGTCCGCCTCCCTGAACTTTTGCCAAACCCCGCAATGCAATCAGCTCGGAAAGCACCTGCGAAAGCTGTTGCGGTTCTCGGCGTCCTGAACTCATCGCTGGCGATCCTACTCCGCTTCGGAAAAGGAGGAATACAAAGCACGGCTCACAGGACCGTGACACACATTCTCTGAAACACCGCGCGTACTTGGCTGTCCTACGGTTTTTCTGTGGCGACGGTCCCGCTCCCTTCCCCCCATGCTCGGCAGCGCTTCACCGTCGCGAGAGTGGGGCATAATCACGTACGAGTACGAATCGCCGACCGACATCAGAACGGCAGACTCGCTATCGATCAGGTTGAGTGTGACTGGTGTCTCCGCTTCCAACACCCGCAAGAACTCAGCCACATACCGCGGATCGAAGGCTATAACAATTGGTTCGCCGTCGTAGCTGATCGGCATCTGAACCTTCGAATCGCCCACGTCGGCCGCCTGGCTGGAGAGAGTCAGCATCCCATCGGCAAAGTTGAAGTCCACACTGCGGCTGTCTGTGTTGGTGACGATTTGTGACTGCCGAACAACCGAGTAAAGCGGGCCGGCGACGACGTCGACCTTGGCGTTGAAGTCGTGTGGCAGAACATCCCGATACTTTGGGAAGCGTCCTTCGACCAGACGGCTGTAAACCGTTGAGCGACCGTTCTTGAACAGAACGTCGTTTTCCCGAATTGAAATCAGCAGGTCGTCGTCCTCGTCGGTAATGCTGCGTTCGATGAGCAGCATGGCCTTCGTCGGCACAACGGGTGCAGTCCCCGACAGCTCGGCTCCCCCTTCGCTGCGGCAACCAGACTTGGCGACCGCCCGACGCCGACCGGCCGTGGCCGCCAGAGTGAGGCGGGCCCCTTCCGGCTCGAGCAGGATTCCACCGAGCGCATAGCGGGTGCTTTCGTTGTCGGTCGCGAAAACCGTGCGGCGGATCTGGTCCCGGAACTCGCCCGCATTGACGGCAAAGTAAACGCTCGCATCAAACTCTGCCACAGGTGGAAACTCGGCCGGATTCGACGAAGCCAGGTGGAACTCGCTGTGCGCTCCCCGCAGCCAGATCGCGTTTTCGGTGACATCGAGGTCGACGGATTCGTCACTCAACTCACGCAGGACCGAGATGACATGCTGAGTCGGCAGCAAAGTCTCGCCGGTCGAATCGGTTTCCACCTCGGCCAGTTCGTACCGAATACCGACTTCCTGGTCGGTTCCGATCAAGGTTGCCCGGCCTTCCTCAACTTGCAGTTTAATGTTCTTCAGGATGTCGCGTGACGTCTTGGACGGTACGACACCGGCGACGATCTGCAATGCGCTGGCCAGGGCGGTTCGCTGCAATCTCAGTTTCATGGGCATGCCATCTTCTGGAGTCTGTCGCAAGGTCACTGCTTCCGGCCGAGAGAGTCAAGCCGAGTCTCCCGTTACCTTTGCTGGAAGAGAGCGCCGTGCACGTGTTGGGGTCGTGGATTTCCCGGTTTTTAAATTCAAAGAATTCTTAGAGTCGTAGTCGATCTGGGAGGCTGCTTGAATGATGACTGTTCGAGCTGAAAAAATCAGAACCCAATGATATAAAAAAACTTACTACTCGACAAGCAACCCGCGACACTGTCGAAGACACGTGGAGAGCCTGCCGAAAACCAGACGACCGTTGTGGACCAACAGGGATGTTCTCAACAGGGGAAAAAATCGCTCGCCGATCAGGTCTCAATGGGCTTCCGATGGTGGACGTGTTCTGAACATTCTTTCGACGACTCGATGTCGATTCG
>CALJUK010001047.1 GCA_937975745.1 uncultured Planctomycetaceae bacterium
CCGCTTCGCCCATACGCGGGCGCGGGACTTTGCACGCCAGGAGCCTCGCTGGCTCGACGAGTTTTCGCGTCAGGCGCTCTCCTTTGCACAGGAGTTTCCCACCGAAGAAGCTCGCAGCGTCTCGCTTCTGTATGCAGCCGGCACGAGTTGTGAATTGCACGGTAAGCGAGAAGAGGCGATGACCTGCTACAACCTTCTGCGCGAGCTGTTTCCCAAGAGCCCGCAGGCGCAGCAGATCGTGGCCGTCCTGCGTCGCCTGCAACTCGCCGGAAAACCGGTCCAACTGGCCGGAGAAACTCTCGATGGCCGATACCTGTCCATTGACAAATTTGCGGGAAAACCGGTGATCATCGTCTTCTGGTCCAGCGACAACCCCCAGTGTCAGACATTGTTGCCGAACCTCATAGAGATCGCCGATCGGTATCAGAAGCACAGACTGTCACTCATCGGCGTCAACCTAGACGATGATCAAAAGACCGTCGAAGCCTACCTCAATGACAGACAGTGGACCTGGCCACAGGTGTTCGACAGCAACGAGTCGAAGCGCCGGTGGAAACACGATGTCGTGAAGTTCTACGGCGTCAGGAACATTCCACTAGTCTGGCTCGTTGACGCAAACGGCATCGTCGTAGACGCGCAGGCCGACACGGCTACGCTTGACGAGCAGATTCAAAGCTTGCTCAATTGACGATCGCCGGCTGAACGGCCGGGACTTTCCGGAAGCAGCCCGCGAACCGCTCGATATTCAATCCGCCGGCTGGCGCCCGGTATGACAATCTGCCATTGGAATGCGGGCGCCGTGAATCCCTCTCGCGATCGAGAATGCGGTCACCTTTGCCGCAATACGGCCGGCAGACGGGTTCACACGTTGCTGCCCAGATCGTAAATCGGCGACTCGATCGTCGCACTCTCCCGCCCCCCGTCGGTCAAATACTCTGCCAATTTGTCGGCCGAGAATTCGACGTCGAGCGCGCTCCGAGCGCGCCCACGGGGCTCCCTCCAGATGCCACGGCACAGCACGCAAATCTGTTGAGCGTGCGAATCGATGCCCTGGCCAGTCGACTGCGGAAATCTGTTCAAAAAAATCAAGAAAAACCCATTGCATCGGCTGAAGCTCTTCGTGCACTGCATCTCCCGGCGCACAGACTCGCTCTAACCCATACCCAAATAGCATGTTATGCTGAATCATGACGCACGAACGTTCGATATGAGCGGTCAGCCTGGCGGCAAAACTCTGCGGCGATTGCTGTGCATTTGTCGGTTTGCGCAGATGAATGTGCTTGCTCTATGCACACGGGTATATTAGGATTTCCAATGATGTTCGTACTATCTTCCACTTCTGGACGTGAATTCATCATGCTGCCGGTGGATCTTGTACGAATATTCCCTGATGTCGCGGTCAAGACGGGCATGTTGTCCGGATGGGTCAGACGCGACCGAGCCACCCTGCCCGGCAGGTCTTGCGGGAGTGGCAGCACGGAATCGAGTGGTTCAGGTGCTTTCCTCGAAACGGAGTCCATCCCATGATCAACAACAACAACAGCCACAGTAAACCTCCCCTGACAGCCCGTCAGCGGGAGATTTACGAGTTCTTGAAGGCCAAGATCGTCAATCGCGGTTATGGTCCGACCGTCCGGGAAATCGGCGCCCAATTCGGGCTCCGGTCTCCCAATGGCGTGATGTGCCACTTGAAGGCGCTGGAAAAGAAGGGGCTGATTACCCGCGAATCACACATGTCGCGGGCCATTCAGCTTTCCGATTTCCCGCGCGGGAAGACTTCTCTCCCCCTTGTCGGGCAGATTGCTGCCGGTCGCCCCGTCCTGGCCGTTCAGGACGACGAGCACGTTGATTTCGGCGGACTCTTCGATGCCGATGACCAGTTTTGCCTTAAGGTGAAGGGCGATTCGATGATCGAAGACCAGATCGCCGAAGGAGACTTTGTCGTCGTCCGCAAGCAGG
>CALJUK010001048.1 GCA_937975745.1 uncultured Planctomycetaceae bacterium
CTCGCGGCCGATGCGTCTGCATTCGGCTCCCACCAGTGCATTCACTAACGAGCTTTTGCCGGTTCCCGTTCCTCCAAAGGTTGCGACAACCAAGGGGGACTCCAGCCGAATCCGGAGCAATTCCACTCGACCGAGCAGCCTGCGAACGACCGCCTGACAGTAGCGGACCGGCCCAAACGACGATGACTCGTCCGCCCAGGCATTTAACCGGGCGTGAATGTCATCCAGGTGGGCCAGCAGCTCGATCTGTTGCACTTCTGGGGAACGCATGAGGACCTCGATAGACACGACTCGTTTCAGGAAGTCGCCGAACCTTCGGCCGCGCAGGCCGACGACGCTTCCAGTTTACCGTTGAGCTCTCCCATCAACTGACGAATTCCGGTGACCAGCGGCGATTGATGCAGCTCGGCCGCTTTTTGCAGCTCTTCCGGCAGGTCCCCCAGCAAATGTGTCTTGAGGAGATCCGCCAGCCAGGCCGCCCGCCGCCCCGCGAACTCGGCATGCAAACGCTGTAGGCGGGCTTGCACATAACTGGCACCACTGGATGCCGTGCTGCTGACGGCCGTCTCGCCGACGGCAGCGGCCACCGTTCCCCCAACAACGTCGCCGGCAAAGTGAACGGCGGTTTGCATCGCCGTATCGGTCGCCAGCGATGCGGCGGCATGACCGGCCGGTCCAAATCCGACAACAAACAATGCCACGCTGACAGCCGGCCGCGCGATTGCGGCAGTCTCGTCCAATCGCCGCAGCATCTGGTAGAACTGGGGCGATTCGTCCCGCATGGTGCGCAACTGCTCTGTCACCAGCCGCCGGAGCTCGTCTTCCAGATCGACCGCATCGTGAGCCGACTTTAATTCGGCTAACAACTGCTCTCGCGATGTCCCTTCCAGGACGGCTGCCAACCGGGGCTGCAGCAACTTGTTGCCGACTGCCGCCATCCGTTCCAGTCGTTCGTAAACCGATCCGACGACCCGCAGAATCGCGTTCCATTCTCCCCGGCGGTAGGTTTCGAGCGGCGCCTCAGCCGGTCCGGAAAGGAACTTCCGTGAATAGTTCACAGGCCACACGACAGCCGACCCGACGGCGTCATAAAAACCGTGTACGCGCGACGTCCAGCCGGTCCGTTGCGTTCGCCACCAGCGACGGAGTTCTCCCAGCAGGGCTGCGTTGGGGACGGACGGCCAGTCGTTGACCTCCCCCAATGTGTGCGCCGACAGCATTTCGGCAGCCGAGGCGAACTCGTGACTGCGAAGCGTCAGTTCCCCCAAGTAGCTGGGCAGGCCGGCCTTCTCGCTCAACAGGCTCTGCAGTGAACCTCGCAACGACCGCAGTTTGATCTCGGGAAAATGCAGCCGGGACAACTCGACCATCAAGCTTCCCGTCGCGGTGTCGTCAGACGTGTGTGCAGGAGCGACGTTGGCTTCACCCGCTTCGTCCAGAGAGAAGATCCGACGGTAGAACGGGAGCGAGTTGCTCTCGGCCGCCCGCCGATCGAGGGGAGCCACGTACACAAATTCCGGCCGGATTCCCGTTTCGCGGCAGAAGGTCTGCAGCCACATCGGCCAGTATTGTTCATCGTCTGGAAGCTGGCATTGGTTAAAGACGGCAATGCAGGCTTTGTCTTCTTCCGCTGCCTTTCGAAAGAACTGCTTGACGGCCGCGTCGTTGTACTTCTGCTGCGTCAGGACGGCGATCAGCACGTCGGCTGACCGGCGGATCATGTCGGCCCGCAGCCAGTTCACCTTGGCAGCGCTGTCAATATCCGGCGTGTCGAGGACCAGCAGAGTTTCGGGACAGGCGGCACTTTCACGCCAGAAGATCAGATGCGTCTCGGTCCCTTCGAGAGGGGCTTCTGGATCTTTCCAGGGCCGCAGCTTAAAGCCGGGGAAAATGTCCGCCAACGAATGCCGATTGCCAAAGCCGGTTGGCACAAGACAGACGGGATGTTTGGTTCCCGAGGCGATGGGGCAGACGGCACTGGCCCGTTCGCCGGCCAGGTGGTTGAAGATCGCGCTCTTGCCGATGTTGGTCCCCCCGACGACGGCGGTCACCAAAAATGCGTCGTCGACCAGTTGCGGGACCAGTTTTTCGACCAAGAGGCCGTACCACTCCCGTTGGTGCAGATCGGGGATTTCGAGAATGACGGCTGCCCGTTCCAGTTCGCGCAGGCGGGCGTAAAGCCGCTGCACCAGCTGACCGCACTCCGCCAGGCTTGTGGACATGAAGTTTGCCGTCGCTACGGGAACTGGAGGCCGAGGGCTCCTGGCCCAGGCAGGAAGGATGTTTCGAAACGACGCTGCCAGTATAGCAGAACAGCCGACTCGACTGACACGGAGACGACGATTGACAGTGCCTGGAGAGGGGTCTAGAGTGCCCTGTCAGGCGAGAGATTTCACCATCCGTTGACCGCTGGCTTTCACTTTCGCACGCGGTGTATAAATGGTTAGAAGGGCCGACAGTGGTCCGTTTCGGGTCGCGATTGGTATCGCGACTCTCATGGGGGCGATTAGCTCAGTTGGTTAGAGCGCTACCCTTACAAGGTAGATGTCGCAGGTTCGAGTCCTGCATCGCCCATTGGTTCGCTTTCGAAATCGGTCGAAAACGCCATTGCCTCTGTGAAAACAGGGGCTTTTTCATGCGCGGCCAAATCACTGTGCGCGTCGCGTTGCCGTCTGCGGCCGATGGTAAAGGTGACCAAGATGATCAAGCGACATTTCGAGCGGATCGTGACGTGGTTCGAGCATTGGATCAGCAATGCGTCAGCCGAGGGCTTCAACAGTCTGATTCAAGGGCTGAAGTCGGCCGCCCGTGGCTTCCGGAACTTCGCGAACTACCGGACGCGCATCCTGTTCTCCTGTGGAAAGCTAAAACCCCTCCCCGAATCCCTCCCCCAGTGAGCCACGAAAAGAGGGGAAGAACCACTTTCGGCATGGAGTTATTTCCGGGACACAACGTGTGCCAGCCCGCCGTCGACTCCAATGACCTGGCCAGTAACCCAGTTGTTTTCGTCGTCCAGTAGCCATTCTACCAGGGAGGCCACCTGTTCCGGTTCCCCGATCCGACCGAGAGGATGCATCTGAGTCGCCGCGTTCATGCTCCCCGGATTCTCCCAGATCCGCCTGGTCATTTCGGTCCGAATCAGACCGGGACTGACAACATTGACTCGAATGTTCTTTGCCGAGTAGGTGGCAGCGGCGGAACGGGCCAGTCCGATCACACCTGCTTTGGCGGCTGCGATGGCTTCATGATTCGGAAGGCCAATTTCGGCAGCTGCGGAAGCAAACAGCACGATGGCGCCACCTTGGTCACGCAGCAATCTTGTGCCAACGCGAATGGTCGAGAATGCCGTAAACAGATTGGTCTCGACCATCTGGCGGAAGTCAGCGTCACTCGTCGTGTGCGCTGGCTTCAAGAGGAGCGAGCCGATGCAATTGACGAGCCCACAAAAATCGGACTGCGCGGCCGATGAGTCGCGTAGCGCTTCTTCGAGCTGGTCCGAATTGGTCATGTCGGCTGTCGCGAATGGTTGGTCCAGCTCGCTTGCGAGAGCACTCAACTTGTCAGCGTTCCTTCCGACGAGCAGAACTCGCTGGCCCCGGGATACCAGACGCCGGGCAAGCACGCTTCCGATCGTGCCCGACGCGCCAAGGATTGCAATGGTGCCCATGCTGTTGTCCTTTGGATTCGTTTGTCCGGGTAATGTGTCTGGATCTCGTTGGGTAGGGGCTGTGATGTCGACCTTCTTGTTGGCCAACACTTGAGACGGCGAAGTCTCAAACGCAGGCGCTCGAGTTCCTCCTCCGCATTTCGGACTCGCTCACGAAACTCGGATCACCGAAAATGATTGGCCATCCGAAAGGCGACACCCCGGCCGGCAACTTGGCGAAGGCCGCATCCGAGGGACCGAATGCGCTGAGCAGACCTTCCCCCTGCAGCGTTTTGATCAAACCGGCTGAGTGCAACGCCGTCGCCAGCGTCTTGAACGAATGGGCGTTAATGGCGGTCGCCACAAGGTCTGTCTTCCGAATACCTTGAATCAAAGCAGCGTCGTCGGTGAAGATCGCTGCGGTCATTACGGCGGCTCCAAGTGCCCAACGTCCGATCATCTGGTTCTCTTATTGCCGTGAGTTCACGTGACGACCGATTCTCGAAAAAACGTTCAAAGCGTTACTTGGTTGTAGGCAGTGGAACTGGAATGCGAGTGCTGAATTAACGGTTGCACTCGAATTTTCGTTGAATTGGAGGGATCGCAGTGGGTGAAGTGTCGTGTTGTCGGGAAACCCTCGCGTGAACAGCGTCGTCCAAGAACTCTGTCCTGCAACAATTTCGGGACTTTAACTCCTGGAGGGAACGATTTCTGAAGTCAGAGTATGACCATGATGTGACGATTGACGTCAGCGACAATTGCCTTTGTGCGAAAGCGGTGTCTGTTCGATCGGGCTGATTCGTGACAAGCACGCCATGAATCTCCAACTCCATGACGAAGCAGCCTTCCTCGCCGAGTACCAGAACGAGCCGTTCCCGGACAGCTGACGCCGAGACACGCGTTGCCGACAATGGCAGCTCGCGTCCCCGAGGGCGTCATTCCGAAACCCGATAGCTCCTTGTTGCTGGCAAGAACGTGCCGTCGGTTGGCAGCCGATCAGCGACTTCCAGGACTTGTCGGTAGGTTGGCCTTCATCGGACAACCCGCCGGGAGGTGTCCCGGTATTCGGTGGGCGTGCATTCCAACTCCCGTCGGAAAACCTGACTCATCACTTCGTTGCTGGAGAAGCCGGAGGCTTCTGCGACGCGAGGCATCTTCCAATCGGTCTCCATCAAGAGACTTTTTGCGCGTTCCAGCCGGACCCGTCGAATTTCCGCCGCCGGTGAGCGTCCGAGAGCCCGGGCAAAGCGTTGCTCGAGGACACGCCGCGAGACGGGCACATTCTGCAGGACGTCCGACACATCG
>CALJUK010001049.1 GCA_937975745.1 uncultured Planctomycetaceae bacterium
AGAGGATGTCTGAAATCTCGCGGATGGTCCGGTCGAGATTGTCATTGACGACTTGATATCGATAGCGGTCGGCCAAGGCCAACTCCCGCGTGACTGTCTGCATTCGCCGTTGGATTGTCGCGTCCGATTCGGTCCCGCGGGCCCGCAGGCGTTGTTCGTATTGTGTCTCGTCCGGAGCCCTCAGAAAAATCGTGACGGCATTCGGGTAGACTTCCATGATCCGCAAGGCGCCCTGAACGTCAACCTCCAGAAATGCCCAGCTTCCCAACTCGCGGCAGCGCTGCAGTTCCGACTTGAGTGTTCCGTACCAGAATCCGGACCCGTGGACTTCGGCACATTCGACGAAGTCTTCCCGTTCGCGACGGGCTCGAAACTCTTTATCCGACAGAAAGTAATAGTCTACACCATTCGTTTCGCCCGGCCGCGGTGGGCGCGTCGTCGCCGAGATCGCCTTGACCAACGGCACGGGGGATTTGGCCATCAGGCGACTGACAACAGTCGTTTTCCCGCTGCCGCTCGGTCCGGACAGAACAACGACGGGGACATCAGGCAGGTCGGTGCAATCCGGCTCGGACACCGCAACTCACTCCACGTTCTGTAGATTCTCACGAATCTTTTCCACGGCCGTTTTCATGTCGACCACGCGATGGGCGATCGCCACGTTGTTGGCCTTCGACCCGATCGTATTGACCTCGCGGACAATTTCCTGGCTGAGGAAGTCCAACTTTCGCCCCATCGATTCGGGCTCAATCAGAAACGCTTCGAACTGCTCGAGATGGCAGCGCAGGCGAGTAATTTCTTCGTTGATGTCACAGCGGTCGGCGTAAATGCCAACTTCCCGCACGAGGTCCGACGGCTCGAGTGTCACTCCATGATCGTGCAGCACCTGCTGCAAACGCTCGTGCAGTTTCTGGCGATATTGCTCGACCACCTGCGGTGCGATTTCCGTCACCGTCGCCACGTGTTCTTCGATCAGGGCTGCCTGCTTCTGCAAGTCCACCAGAATCGATCGACCTTCTTCCTGACGAAAGGTCTGCAGTTTATTGATCGCTTCACTGACGACCGACTGGATCAAAGGCCAGTCGGCTTCAATGTCAACTTCCTGTGGTGTTTCGTCGACGATGGCTCCGGGCAGCGAGAGCAGCCAACCGAGATGATCCATCTGAGGGGTCTGTAGCTTGGTTGCGACCGTATGGATCTGTCGCCAGTAGTTTTCGAGAATCTCGGGGTTGACCGAATAATTGCGCCGGGCACCCAATTGCTGAACTCGCAGCAAGACGGTGACCGTACCGCGTGCGACGGTTTCGCGAACGAGTTTTTCAATGCGACTCTCCAGGGCACCGTACGCGTCGGGGCAGCGAACCGCCACCTTGAGGTAGCGGTTGTTGACTGTGCGTGCCTCTGCGGTGACATGCAGTCGCGAATATTCGCCTCAAGAGTCCCCGAAGCCCGTCATACTCAAACGCACTCAACGTATCGATTGAAAGATCCCATGTTGACAAACATTTGCCACGTTTGGCTGCTGTACCCCACCAACGATTCACTGTGGCCACATATCGCCAGCCTGATCGGAGCAGCCACCCCAAAGCTCCTCAGGCCGGTTCGTCCGCTATTCAGGTTTCTTTTCGGCAGGTGTCGTTTCCGCGGGTTCCTTTTCACTCTCTGAGTCAGCCGAAGGTTTCTCTGCGGCCGGTTTCTCTGCGGCCGCGTCGGCTGGCTTTGTTGCCGGTTCGGTTGTCGATTCGTCCGTTGAGGGGAGGCTGCTTTCGAAAGGATCCTGATCGGCCGGCATGTCGTCCGTAGAACGGCTTTCGTCCGAGGATTCACCGTCGCTCGACAGAGTCGGTTCCTCAGCGATGGCTGCGCTTCCGCCACCGAACTTCTCAGTGCCCGACCGCAGGACAAGAATGCAGACGCCTGCCAGCAGAACCCAGATGACGGCGATCACCACCGTGACGCGTGTAAAAACGTCCCCAGCCTTGGTTCCGAAGGCACT
>CALJUK010001050.1 GCA_937975745.1 uncultured Planctomycetaceae bacterium
TCCCATGGAGGATGTTTGGCAGAGCCAGGACTACGGCCAGCTGCAACGGCTACTGGATGAGTCAATTCCCCAGAACGGAGAACCCGACTTTCGAGGTTGGGAGTGGTACTACTTTCGTGATCAATGCCAGAAAGCGTCGATCCGAATTGGAGAGGGGCTTTCCTCACCCTTTGTGGATTGGTGCTCGAAAACCGGACTGATTGCTGTCCCAGGAAGAGGAAAGATTCGTGTCTATGATGCATCCGGGCGACTTGAACGAACACTGCCAATTCCAGGCCTTGCCTGGAAAGTAATGTGGAATCCCACAGGCACTCACATTGCTTTTTCAGACTACACAATCAACGCTTTTGTCGTCCGAGTTTCAGATTGACTTGTGTCTCCTCTAAACGGAGGACATGACAACACGATATTGTCACTCGCCTGGTCTCAAGATGGCAGCAAGCTCGCTACCAGTGATTTCAAATCTGGACACATCAACATCTGGAACTCGTCAGATTTGTCACTGGTCAAGTCGATGCCAGCTCCCGACGAACACCGCATGCATGTGTCGGGGCTGGATTGGCATTCCGATGGTATTCGCCTTGCGGTATCGGGGCGACACAAGTCTTGCAGCGTTTGGAATACTGAGACAGGTGAGGCGCTATGGAGGAAGTACCCAGGTGAAGCTACGGCGTCAGGGATTGCTTGGAACCCGGAAGGGACAAAACTCGTTTCGGGAAATGGACATGAAGCGGTCATCCGTGACGAAAGTGGAAAGATCCTGAAGTCGACTCCAATGAAGAGGATCTACTCGCTTTCGTGGAGCCCGGATGGGAAACGGATCGCTGCTGGGTTAGTCGATCATTCGATTGCAATTTGGACTTTGGATGCAGACCACATCCAACTCCTAAAGATCCATTCATCACCCGTGACAACAGTCCACTGGAGCGAGGACAGCCAGCGATTGCTGTCCTCGTCAGCCAAGTCCGGAATTCACCTATCCAATGTATCGACCACTCAGGCCGAAAGCGTGTTCGTACCGTCAGGACTGTCAGAAGTGGACATCAGTTGGCACCCCAGTGGAGAGAGAATCGCCACAGCTCCTGGAGGACTCATTGCCGACGCAGAAACTGGTGATGTGCTCGAAACACTTGACCTTAGAAATGGGGAACGAACAACAACGGGAAGAGACGGATCACTAGCTTGGAGTCCTGATGGCAATCGTCTAGTGACTGTCGGACCAACTCAGGCATCAATCCGGGATATTGCGTCCGGCAACATTGTGGTTCAGTTTCCCGTCAAGAGAGATGTCACAATCATCAACCGTGTAGTTTGGGCTGCGCAAACGAACCTCGTCTCAGTAATGGCAAAGGACGGTTCGTTCGAACAATGGGACGGAAGCACTGGGAATCGGGTCCAAAATCAACAACTTTCAGAAGAAGCCTGGGCATTTGACATCAGCCCAGACGGCCGCTTGATTGCCTTTGGAGGTGGGTCAGGAACATCGTTCGGGATTTGGGACATTGCCCGACAGAGTGCGGTACGAGGTAAGCGATACATGGGCTGGATGCGGTCGATCGCATTTCATCCCAATGGGGAACAGTTCGTTGCAGGAGACCAGAGCGGAAGAGTCTGGTTTGGAAACTCAGCCAACGGTTCCCCCACTGGCAATGTCGAGGGGCACAAAGGACCGGTCTACTGTGTGCGGTATTCGCCAGATGGAAATCGGTTGGCAACCGGAAGCGATGATGAGTCGATGATCATCTGGGACGCCACAACACATCGCAAACTTTTGGCAATCAACTGCGGGGCCATCATCTACGATATTGAGTGGAGCCCCAACGGCCGGCGGATTGCAGTGGCCTGTTCAGACGGTGTTCGCATCTTCACAGCGGATTCGTCCATGCCGCTCGAACAGAATCAACCCGGTGTTCCGTCCTTCGATACTCTTGAGACAACTCAGCACGAATCAACGGACCTGAATTCCGAAGGGGCAGGTCATCTGACAGAACGGGAGGTCATCCACTCCCTATTGCAAGCGGGACATCACATTCGTGTAGGTGGGCAATGGATGTCCACACGACCGGAAACGGAATCCGCAGTTGTGACTGGTGTCCAGCTTCAAGGGTATATCGACCCTGGCATCATCGGTCGATTACAGGCTATCCCTTCGCTACAAACACTCGTACTCAGGCTGGGGCCTCTGATTCCTTCGGACCTGGCCCCTCTGACCAGATGTTCCGAACTCCGAGAGTTGACCGTTGAAGAAGGAGTTGTTTCGCGCGAACTTGTGAGTACTCTGAGAAAGCTGACTGGGCTGGAGAGGTTGGTGCTCGGGCAGGTCTCTTTTGCAACCGATGGCATGAGCGCGCTGACAGCGTTACCTCTTAAAGAGATTTCCATTTCCAGCTCCTTTTTGACGGATGAAGACCTGCCTGATTTCCACGAGTTTTCTCGTCTGGAACGGATAGAGTTCGTTGGGACGCGTGTCACGTCTTCACGGATCACTTCTCTGCGCTCTGAATTCCCACATCTGGAGATTTCAGCGAACACGTTTGAAGAGGATCGATCGGCAGCAGTGTGGGTGATCGAACAAGGGGGGAAAGTCATTGTCGATGAATTCGGACCATCCACCCAAGAACAGAAGGTTGCGGATTTGCCGAAGTGGCCGTTCCGTGTCACTGACATCGACTTATTTCAGCAGCAGCAAGTCACCGATGACGATTTGAGCCGGTTTTCGGACCTCATAGAACTGAAGTCACTCAACCTGCGCGGAACAGGAGTGACTGATCTCGGACTGGAACATTTGGCAAACCTTGAGAACCTTGAGCACCTGAAGCTGGGAGAAACTGATGTCACGGGATCAGGATTTCCGAACCTGAAGACACTTCACAAACTTAGAACGCTCACGGCGTACCACATTCCACTCACCAATGAGACGATCCAAACGATTCCTGAGATGCCGTCGTTGACACATTTCATCGTTTCTATTGAGAAGCCGGGTATTGACGAAAACTGCTTCGGAATCTTCGACCGACTCCCCAATCTATACACACTGGAACTTCTGGATGCCGCCACAATCTCAGGAGACGGCTTCCAGAATTTGCATCAACTCGACGATCTGCAAATCCTGAGACTGCATCGAGCAAGAATTTCCGATGAATCCATGTCTCACCTCGCTGGAATTCAGAATCTCAAAATACTTGATCTGGTTGCGGTCAGGTCGTTGTCCGATGACGGATTCGTTCATCTGAAGGACGTGAGTTCTCTGGAATGGCTGAGAGTCTCGCGAACCAGATTTGGTGATCAGGCTTTGGAAGCATTGGCGACGCTACGACGGTTGACCTACATCGAGGTCAGCGAGACGAATGTTACTCCAGCTGGCGTGTCTTCGTTTCAGATGAAAAGGCCGAACTGCACGGTCGTCGAGTAGGCAGACGAGTTACCGAACCCCGTAGAAAGGCAAGAAAACGACGAAATCTGCGCAGCAGGTGTGGGGGAACGGGCTCATTAACCCCATCAGCTCCAGTTTCAGTATCACTCTCCCCGCTGCGAGGAATCGCTATGTCGTCCATTTCAGTGCAGTGCCCTCACTGCTTCTCGCGATTGAAGCTCAAAGATCCGAGCAGAATCGGACGGAGAGTTGCCTGTCCCCAGTGCCGACAGCAGTTCGTCCCGCAGTCACCTTCGAGCGAGCAATCGATCAACATGGCCCGTCCCGACGAGTTCGGAGACGATCTTGGCCAACCGGTTGGGTCAGCCTCAGCACCGCAACGCTCTCGCGGTCGCTCGGGAGGGAAACGCTCCAAGAAAAAGGGCCAGGGAAGCTCCACAGCGAAAGTCGTGCTGATCGTACTCGGCGTCATGGGCATCCTTGGATTGGCGCTGGTGATCGGCGTTGGTTTCTGGATCTACAACGCTGTGTCTGCGGGAGTTGATCAACTTGAGCAGACCGTCGCCGAGGCCGATTTCGAGCAATTGATCGACGAAGGCGTCAGCGAACTTGAAAGCGCACAGCAGGAACACTTGCAGAACACTCTCCTACCACAGGCATCGCCGGGTTTCAGTGGTCCGGGAGAATTCATGGATGAGCCGGACGGGCCGCTACCGGAGGAAACACTCACCCTCGAGCAGGC